>JBDSDI010000134.1:0-4603 GCA_039920645.1 Bdellovibrionota bacterium
CTCCGCCGAGGAAGAGGATGCCGCGCTCTTGAAGAGTCACGAGTCCGTACGCGTTGGATTCGCCGTCACGGTCAGAAACGAGTGCGCCGTTTACCCGGCCAGCAATATCGCCTTGGAAATCATCCCAACCATCAGACATGAAGTTGAAGAGACCTTGACCCTTGGTTTCGGTGAGGAAGCGGTTACGAACGCCGACCAGACCGCGCGAAGGGATGCGGATCTCGAGACGAACGCGGCCGGTGCCTTTGTTGACGATGTTGTGGAGCATGCCCTTGCGGATCTGGAACATCTGGGTGATCGCGCCCTGAGCGAACTCCGGAACGTCGAGGACGGCCATTTCCATAGGCTCTTTTTGAATGCCGTTCTCTTCCTTCATCAGGATCTGAGGCATCGCGAGTGCGAATTCGAAACCTTCGCGGCGCATTTGTTCGGCGAGGATCGCCATTTGGAATTCACCACGACCCTTGAGCATGAAACGGTCAGGGTTATCAGTTTCTTGGAATTTCAGAGCGACGTTCGTGAGAACTTCGCGCAAGAGCCGATCGCGCAGTTTGCGCGAAGTGACGTGTTCGCCTTCGCGTCCGGCGAAAGGAGAATCGTTTACACGCCATTCCATTTGGAGAGTCGGTTCTTCGACGGCGATACGGGGCAGCGCGAGCGTAAGGGGGTCCCACTTGTCTTCGCGTGCTGTGCTTTGATCGGGGATCGCGACGATCGTGTCACCGATCTTGATATCCGCGTCACCAACAGCAACGACGGCGATATCGCCCGCGATAACTTCAGTAGCGGGAACTTGCTTGAGGCCCATGTAACTGGCGATGCCGGTAACCTTGATGGGCTTGAGCACGTTTTTGCCGTCGACTTCTTGGACGATGCCAAGAGCTTGACCGGTTTTCAGAGTTCCTTGCTTGAGACGACCGATCGCGAGACGACCGAGGTATTCGGAGTAGCTCAAGTTCGCGATGAGAAGTTGGGGCTTACCGTCCGCTTTAACTTCAGGGTGCGGCATGGTCTTAATGATGGTTTCGAAAAGAGGCTCGAGCGTCGCAGGCTTGTGCGCCATGGCGTCTTCAAGATTCAGATAAGCGCGGCCTTCGCGAGCGACGGCGTAGACGATCGGGAAGTCGCACTGCTCGTCGTTGGCTTCGAGGTCGATAAAGAGATCGAAGACTTCGTTTAAGACTTCTTCGGGACGAGCGTCTTGACGGTCGACTTTGTTGATGACGACGATGATCTTGAGATTCTTCTCGAGAGCTTTACGCAGTACAAAACGCGTTTGGGGAAGCGGACCTTCCGCCGCATCGACGAGGACGCACGCGCCGTCGACCATGGAGAGAATGCGTTCGACTTCGCCGCCGAAGTCCGCGTGTCCGGGGGTGTCGACGATGTTGATCTTTTTGTCTTTGTAAAGGATCGCCGTGTTCTTCGCGGTGATCGTGATGCCGCGCTCGCGTTCCAAATCGCCGGAGTCCATCATGCGGTCCGAAGTGGCTTCGTTCTCGCGGAAGGTTCCGGACTGTTTCAGAAGACCATCGACGAGGGTGGTTTTACCGTGGTCGACGTGAGCGATGATGGCGATGTTGCGGATATTTTCGAGTACAAGCGACATGGGGGCGGATACTGCCATTTTCTGGGTGAATCGCCTAGGCGATTCTGCTCGACGAGGTCGATTTTTTAAGCCTCCGGCTAAGATTAGGTTAAGGAGCGTCTTCTTTCGAAACAGTCCCCTGCTTTTAGAGTAATTTGAGGAGATGCCTGGCGTATTTCGGCGTGTTTTCGCGCTCGCGATTTTATTCCATATCGCCTTCGCAGCGGCCGCTACGTTCCATTCCCCGATTCGGGACTGCAACAAGCTCTACGGCGCCCTCGCCCACGCCAACGTGGACTCTTCGGTCGAGCTCGAGATCGGCTCGAACCGCGGGACGATGGACCTCTTTGACACCACCGACGGCACGCTCGCCCCGGTCTTAGGCAAGGCCGATCTTCCAGACGCTTTGGCGAAAACCCTACATGAGGTCTATCCCGAGGTCGCCGATCTGAAAACGCTGCCATGGGATGCGCTGGATTCCGAGAGCCAGGTCGCCCTCATCGAGCACGCCGCCAAGCAGAGTGGGCACGACTTTTTCAAGGATCGCAAAGTTCCAGGGCTGCGCTACCGCGAGTTCGTAGACCTGAATTTCTCGAAACCGACCGAGTTCCTCGGAAATAAGTTTCCGGCCGGCAAGCACCGTTTCAAATCGGCGGACATTTTCCACGGCACCGCCATCGAGTTCAAAGGCCCGAACTCCATGACCGAGAAACTCGGATTCGAGCTGCACGTCCGCTCGCCGGACTCCCCCGGCACGACCCTTAAAAACGCCTGGTCTCTGGAAGAAGGGTTGGGCTATCGCCCCGGTAACCTACACCAACACGTCGTGGCCGAGATTCCCCAGGCGAAACTCGACGCCAATCCCTTCCTGCAATCGACGCGCATGGCAGAGTACTACCGCCGCATCAATCTCTACGCGGAGATGAAAAACGTTCTGTCGGGTTCACCGGTCACCCTCAATAGGGACGCCGAGGGGGTGAGCAATTTCGGAAATATGCAGGACTCGAACCTCAATTCGGTCTTCAAGTATTTTTCCGACGGCGCCCGGGACAAACTCGGCGACGATAACAAAATTGCCTGGGTCGGCATGCGCGGCGCCGATGCGTACAATGGAGATCAAAGGCTCTGGGGCCTCGAATTCCGCGATCTTTCACCAAGTTATTCGCGCGAAGAGCTCGGACGGATGATGGACGCCGCGCAATCTTCGATGGTTCGCGATGACTACGGCATTCCCGAAGAAAAGATACAGCGTTGGCTGGCCCGGAAAGGCTCGGCGACGGGTTGGACCGAGCGCCGCAAAGGGTTCTTCAACAATCCCATTACGCGTCCCTTCGCGAACAATATCCACGCTAGCGCGGCCCTCAAGCTAAAATATCCCGAAGAGATCAGCGGGCGACGGACGCTCTATCCCTCGCTCAATCCCGATCTTCGCAACACTCTCCACCTCAGCGGTGAAGAACAAGATCTGCTCGCGCAAAAACTGCAGGAAGCTCACGAAAAAAACCTCGCGGTGGCAATGCTCGTAAAAAACTGGGCGGAGGATCCGCTCTTCTTCGAGAACCCCGAAGTGGTCGCACGTATTCACACTGTGCAGGCGCAGGCGCTTCGCCGACTGATGTCCGGCGAGAAACAGCAGGATGTCATGAAATATTTTCTTAAGCGCTCAGGTATCCATTACATGTTCGAAAAATCCTTGGGGATCGAGACGACCCCCAAGATTTTTAAGTGATCAGTTCTGGCCGTTGCAGAGCTTGAGCTCTTCGGCAGATTCGGGGGTCGAGAAGTATTTGGTCGCCGACTTCACGGACCCGTGAGTGGTTCCGATAGAGACGATCTCGACATTCAAAACGGAGGCCGAACGGGACATCACATCCTGGCCGCAGAGGTTTTGCACATTGACGTCACGGATGTTGGTGTTGCGGGAGATTTTGATCTCCTGGATATTTTGTTCGCCCTGCAGCGCTTCCGCGAGTTTTCCGCTCGTCGCTATGGATTTCATAAGACTCTCGGTTTGAGCGGGCATCGCCATCGCGGAGAAGGATACGAGAGAAAGAAGAGCCGTTGCGAAGATTTTTGATTTCATGGGTCCTCCGGTTAAGACGAAACCCTCATAACGCAAGGCGTTATGAGGGTCAACCTTTAATGTGAGGGAACCGGAGAGTTCTTAGAGATACCAGACTTGGGCTTCACCCTTGTCTTCTTTGGCGCTCGCCGAATACAGCTCGATGAACTCGACCATTTTTTCGATCGCGGGATAGGTGCTCAGTGACTGATCGAAGGAGCAGCCATGCTGATAGTAGCTCAGTCCATTTTCGAGAGTGGTCTGGATGCGTTTCACGGTGAGACGCATGGGCAGGTAGGAGTTTTGGGAGAAGTAGAAACGGAAGTCGATTTCTTCGCCTTCGTTGAAGCAGCCTTCGGATTCGGGCCAACGGAAGCTGCATCCCGACTTGGAGATGTCGACGATGTCGACGGACTTCAATCCGAGTTTTTCGATAAAGGTGTAACAGCCTAAGATGCGCTTGAAGAGAACGCGTTCGTAGTCACGACGAACCTGTTCTTGTTTCTCTTTGCGTCTCTCACCGAATTGCACAACTTTCGACATACGTTTGAGTTCCTCCGACCCAATACGTCTCGACGGTTTTTCACAGAAACTTTACGAATCTCCCGAGGATTCTTAAGGGGCGTCAGAGGCTTGACGCTTCAACAGCAGCGGCTGCCTCGAAACCGAGAATTCGCCCGGGATCTGACCGTTCGCACCCAAGACTACGCCTAACTGAGGCTCCAAAGGGGCATAGATAAGGACAGCGCCGCCGACGGGGACCTTGAAGTCGGCCACTTCGATACTGCTTTCCGGAGGAACCACGACGCTCCAGGCCGGAAAATATTCGCCGTCTTCGGACTGCGGAGCGAAGGTGATCTGTATCGCGTTCTTTAAGGCATTGCTGATCTCGACGGTCTCGGTGCCGCGAGCCTTGAAAGCTTGCGGCGACAACCCACAGGGCTCCACTCGCA
>JBDSDI010000135.1:0-2706 GCA_039920645.1 Bdellovibrionota bacterium
CACACCGGCGATTCGATCACGGTCGCTCCCGCTCAGACGCTCACGGATCGGGAATATCAAGATATGCGTCGCGACGCCCTCGATCTCATTCGTCGCGTTGGCGTCGAGACCGGCGGTTGCAACGTACAGTTCGCGGTCAACCCGGGCACGGGTCGCCGTATCGTCATCGAGATGAATCCTCGCGTGTCCCGGTCCTCGGCGTTGGCATCGAAGGCGACGGGGTTCCCGATCGCGCACGTCGCGACCAAACTCGCACTCGGGTACACGCTTCCTGAAGTGACCAACAACGTCACGAAATCGACCAAAGCCTGCTTCGAGCCGCCAATCGACTACGTCGCGCTCAAAATTCCCCGTTTCCATTTTGAAAAGTTCCCCGGTGCAGACGACATCCTGCTCCCGCAAATGCAGAGCGTGGGCGAAGTTCTCGCCTTCGGTGCTTCGCTCGGAGAAGCGTTCCACAAGGCCCTCAACGGCCTCGAAAGAAAATGGCCGATCTTCAAGCCTGTAGATTCGAAGAATCCCATCGAGGCTTGGAGCCAAGAGAGCGAGTTGCTTCTGCGAAAGGCACACTCTCGTCGCGGTTACGCGATCTGGGATGCGCTCGCTTCCGGAGTCTCGCCCGAGGACGTTTCCGCTCTGACGGGCTGGGACCCATGGTTCACGCGCCAGATCCGTTCCTATCAAAACGAAACCAAGCTCGGTCCGCGCGCGAACCACTTCGTGGGCACACCTCGTTTCGAAATGATCGATACGTGCTCGGCGGAGAACCGTGCGGTTACGCCTTTCTTCTACATGACACGCGAAGTCCTCAGTCGCTCGCAGTGGGTGGAAGAAAAACTTGGGCAGTTCTGGAAGAAGCCCGATATCGACCCCAAAAAACGCGGTCGCGTTGTGATTCTCGGATCCGGACCGAACCGCATCGGCCAAGGAATCGAGTTCGACTACTGCTGCGTGCACGCGTCGCGCTCGCTTCAGGAGCTCGGCTTTGAGACCATTATGATCAACTGCAATCCTGAAACGGTCAGCACGGATCCCACGAGTTCCACGCGCCTCTATCTCGAGCCGCTTCACGAAGACACGGTCCTTGCGATCCTCGAGCGTGAATTGAAGCCCGCGCTTGCGGCGGGTCAAGAAGGCTACGTCCTTCTTCAGATGGGCGGCCAAACGCCGCTGAAGCTCGCGCATCACATCGAAAGATGGGGTTATAAGGTTCTCGGCACCTCGCCCGAAGCGATCGACCTGAGCGAAGATCGTCTCAAGTTTGCCACTCTGCTGGACGAGCTGAAAATCCCTAGCCCCGCGAGCGTCGTCGTCACCGACTGGGCCGAAGCTCAAGCGCGCGTAGAAGAAATGGGATACCCCGTACTCGTTCGCCCCTCCTTCGTGCTCGGTGGACAGGCCATGAAGATCTGCACTAACGAGCGCGAGCTGCGTGATGCCTACGGCATGGCCAAAGAAGTCAGCGATAATCATCCGCTCTTTATCGACCGTTTCCTGAGCGACGCCGTCGAGTTTGATATCGACGGTATTTGCGACGGCGAGAAGGCTTGGATCGGCGGCGTGATGGAACACGTCGAAGAAGCGGGTATTCATTCCGGCGACTCGACCTGCGTAATTCCGCCTTTGAAGCTTCCTGCATCGAAGATCGACGAAATGGCGGGCCTCGCCAAGAGGATCGCTGTGGCTCTCAAAGTGCGCGGTCTCTTCAATATTCAGATGTGCGTGCTCGGCGAACAAATCTACGTTCTTGAAGCCAACCCCCGCGCTTCTCGCACGATTCCTTTCCTGTCGAAAGCGACCGGCTATCCGATGATCGACTGGTCGCTGCGCGCCGCTCTCGGCGGAGACGTGAAGAAAATCGTTCCGACCGAACGCATGCCCGGAAACTACCGCTTACCGAGCCACGGCTTCGCCGTGAAGGCTCCCGTCTTCCCATTCTCTAAGTTCAGAAGCTTCGATCCCGTACTCGGGCCTGAAATGCGGAGCACCGGTGAGGTTATGGGTATGGATTCGAAGCCCGGCGCTGCCTTCGCCAAGGCCTATCAGGCGGCAGGACTTCATCTTCCTCTTACGGGCACGGTGCTCTTCAGCGTTCGCGATCATGATAAACAACGCTGCCTTAGCCTCGCGCGCGTTTTTGATCTCCTGGGTTTCAAACTCATGGGTACTCCGGGAACGGCTTCCTATCTCAAGAAAGCGGGACTCGAATGCGCGGCGATTCCCAAAATCGGGCAATCGGCTCTGGGCGACGATTTAATTTCGGTGATTCGCGAAAAGAAAGTCAGCCTGGTCGTGAACACGACCGGCGCGGCGACAACCCTTCGCGATGCCACAAGTATTCGCAAAGCGGCACTCCAGTACCGCATTCCTCTGATGTCCACGCTCTCTGGGGCAGAAATGGCTTCCATGGCGATCCAGAGCGTTCAGCGCCAGGGGCTTTTGAAGCCCATGGCCCTGCAGGATTTTATTGAAAGTGGACGTCTCTCGGAAGAGCGCGACCCTAGCTTTGATTGACGCTAAGGCACGCTTCTGGCAGCTTAGGCCGCATGTCTGAAAAGATCCCAATGACTTTGGCGGGCCATCTCGCTTTGGAAGAAGAGCTCAAAAAACTCAAGACCGTCGACCGCCCTGCCGTGATCGAACAAATCGCTATCGCGCGTGCACATGGTGATCTCTCCGAGAACGCCGAATATTCTGCCGCTCGCG
>JBDSDI010000136.1:0-6327 GCA_039920645.1 Bdellovibrionota bacterium
AAGCCAGACGCGTGAACGGCCCTCGAGGCGTTGTTTCTTGAGCGCGATCGCAAAATCGAGAATGGACTTCATCTCGTGGAACGAGAGTTCTTCGCCCGTCAGGATGTGACGGTCGGTCAGGCCGAGCGGCAAGGGTGCGGGTTCCTTCTGGACCGTCCAAACTCGACGGCGGACGCGCGAGAGGGGCGTCGGGGCGGCAAGGGGGGAGGTTACGATGGATTGCTCATTTTTATGCATACTAGAGCATAATTATACATAAAGAAATCCAATGCAATATAAATGTTAAAGTGCCGATATGTTTTTGCGAGCTACCTTAAGCGCTTCGGAAACGCGCAGGCGCGACGTGCCGCCGATGCCGCTCTTACGCTCTAGACATTTCTCGAGCGTGATCTCTTCGAGAGCGTCGCTTCCGAGCGTTGGGAAAGCTTCCGCCAGATCGGCGGCCGGAACTTCGGAAAGCTCGATGCCGCGAGAGAGGGCGAGTCTGACGAGTTGTCCGACCTTCTCGTGGGCCTCGCGAAAAGGGATTCCGCGCAGGACGCAGAGGTCGGCCAAATCCGTGGCATTCATGAAACCCTTGGAGAGCGGCAAGGGTAGGGTTTCGGAGGCGCGAGGACGCGTATGTTTGAGTACGAGCGCGGCATTGCGGGCGCAGGCACGAAGCGTGTCGACCGTGTTGAAGAGGGCTTCTTTGTCTTCCTGAAGGTCCTTGTTGTAAGCCAGCGGGAGTCCTTTCATCGTCGTCAGAAAGCCGACGAACGAGCCAATCACCCGGCCAGTCTTGCCGCGAATCAGCTCGAGGGCATCCGGATTTTTCTTTTGCGGCATAAGGCTCGATCCCGACGAGACTTCGTCGCCGAGTTCCACGAGTCCAAACTCTGCCGAAGAATAGAGGATGAGATCTTCGGCGAGGCGGCTCAGGTGGATCATGAATAACGAGGCGAAGCTCTGCCACTCCAGAACGAAATCTCTGTCGGAAACACCATCGAGGCTATTGGCGCTGAGCGCTTCAAAACCCACGAAGCCGAGAGCGCTCTTGCGGTCCAATGCTAGACTGCTGCCCGCGAGCGCTCCGCTGCCCAACGGGAGAACCTTGATACGTTTTTGGATTTCGTCGAGACGTTGACGATCGCGCAAGATCATCTCGACGTAGGCGAGACACCAGTGCGACCAGAGAACGGGCTGGGCGCGTTGGAGATGCGTGTATCCGGGAATAATGATATCCGAAAACTCTTCGGCCAAATCGGCAAGAGTCCCCAGAAGCAAATTGAGATCGGCGCGTGTCACCTGGGACTCCTCGACGAGCCAGAGTCGGAGCGCCGTTGAAACCTGATCGTTGCGACTGCGTCCGGAATGAATTTTTTTGCCTAAGTCGCCGAGCGCCTTGGTAAGGTAACCCTCTATGAAAGAGTGAACGTCTTCGACCTCCGGATTGCGCAAGAGAGAGGGGTCTTTTTCCACATCCTGAACGAGTTTTTCAAAAGTCTTCTCGATGCTAACAAATTCTGCTGCAGAGAGGATGCCCGCTTTCACGAGCACGGTCGCGTGCGCAAGACTTCCGACGATGTCGTGGCGAAGTAGTCGGTAGTCAAACCCGAAGGAGCGATTGAAGACGTAGAATTCCTTTGCGGGGCCCTTTTCGAAACGTCCTCCCCAGAGTTGGGTTTCGGCGGAGGCAGACGCGGGTTTCTCTTCTTGCGACATGTGTTTTGACTAGTTGTTTTATATATTTTATGCAACAATACGATAAATTATGCGTAAATCTGTCGATATTTCGAATAGAGCCTCCAAGGAAGAGCGTCACCAGGTGCTGCGTTCGCTCATCAGTTCCCAGCAGATTGGGACTCAGAGCGATCTGGCCAAACTCCTGAAGAAAGAAGGCTTCAAGGTGACCCAGTCGAGCGTCTCGCGAGATCTCGAAGAGCTGGGCGTCATCAAAGCCCATGGCTACTACGCGTTGCCGATGTCGCTCGGGGCAGGCCCGGTCCTGCGTGTCCTCAGCATTCGCAGCGCTGGCGACGCGTTGATCGTCTTGAAATGCGAGCCGGGCTTTGCATCTGCCATTTCTGCCGAAATTGATCGCCAGTCTATGCCCGGCATTCTGGGTACCCTCGCCGGGGACGACACCATCTTCATCGCCGTTTCGGGACGTCCTGTCCTGATGAAAACCGTCGAAAGCCTCGAAAGGCTTTTCCCTCACTAGGTCCAAAGAAAGGAACCGCGTTATGACTTCCATCACTAAAAATCCGAAAAAAGTCGTTCTCGCATATTCGGGAGGTCTCGACACCTCGGCCATGCTTCTTTGGATCAAAGAGAAGTACAATTGCGAAGTCGTTTGTTTCTGTGCCGATATCGGACAAGGTGCCGAACTCGACGGTCTCCAAGAGAAGGCGAAAAAGACGGGTGCGTCCAAGACCCACATCATCGATCTACGCGACGATTTCGTCCGCAACTACGTGTGGACGGCCGTCAAAGCAAACGCTGTCTACGAAGGTGTCTACCTCATGGGCACCTCGCTCGCGCGTCCCGTCATCGCTAAGAAGCAGATCGAGATCGCTCGCGAAGAGGGCGCGGAGGCCGTCGCTCACGGCGCGACCGGAAAAGGCAACGATCAAGTTCGTTTCGAACTCACCTACTATGCGCTCAATCCGAGCATTCAGGTTCTCGCACCTTGGCGCGACTGGGAATTCAAGGGCCGCACGGATCTCATCAACTATTGCGCCGCTCATAATATTCCCGTACAGGCTACGGCCGCTAAGCCCTATTCCACGGACGCCAATCTGATGCACGTCTCCTATGAAGGCGGCATTCTTGAAGATCCATGGGCCGAGGCGCCAGAAGAAATCTTTCGTCTCACGAACAGTACTCAAAAAGCTCCCGATGAGGCCGAGGTCGTCGAGATTGAATTCATCAAAGGAGAGCCCGTCGCTTTAAATGGCAAGAAGCTCGCTCCCGTCGAACTTCTCACGGAGCTCAATACGATCGGTGGCCGTCATGGCGTCGGTCGCATCGACGTTGTGGAAAACCGCTACGTCGGCATGAAGTCCCGCGGCGTTTACGAAACTCCAGGCGTCACAATTCTTCAGACCGCTCATCGTGGTGTCGAGTCCATCACCATGGACCGCGAGGTCATGCGCCTGCGCGACTCCTTCGCGGTCAAGTTCTCGGAAATGGTCTACTACGGCTACTGGTATGCCCCCGAAGGCGAAGTGCTTCGCAAAATGATCGACAGCACGCAAACTTTCGTGACCGGCATTGCACGCGTCCGGCTGCACAAGGGCAGCGCGCAACTCGTAGCGCGGAAATCGCAGCAATCGCTCTACAATCAGGAGCTGGTTACTTTTGAAGCTGACAACGTCTACTCGCAGAAAGACGCGGAAGGTTTTATCAAGCTGAACGCACTGAGGCTCCGGCAACAGCGCCGATAGGCTTGTTCAGGATCTGATTCGGGAGAGGCAATTTTTTAAGGAATCACGGTCGAGGGGTTTGAAGAGATAGTCGTCAAATCCCTCGGACAGGCATTTTTCGCGGAACCCCTTCATCGCGTGAGCCGTGAGTGCGACCACCGGGACCTTGCACGCCAGCGCTCGGAGATTCTGAAGAGTTTGGAAGCCGTCCATGTCCGGCATTTGAATATCCATGAAGACGACGTCGTAGGACGCGCTTTGCGTTTTTGAGATGGCTTCGCTTCCGCTGCCTGCGACTTCGACATCATAGCCGAGCGCGGAAACCATTTGCTTAAAAAGGCTTCTGTTATCGGCAGAATCGTCGACCATGAGGATGTGTTTGTCGGCCAAGAATGGCTCCGTATGCGGAGTTTCACGAGAGAGCTGCGACGCGGACTTTATATTGAACTCGGCGTTCTCGAGTTCGGACGGATCGTCGACTTCAAAACTGACGACAAAGCGGCTGCCGTTTTGGGGGCTGCTCTGCTGAAGGACTAAATCTCCGTTGAGCAGTCTCGCAAGTTTTCGCGAGAGGAAAAGGCCGAGGCCCGAACCGCCAAAACGACGGGTCATGGAGTTGTCGGCTTGCGTGAACGGTTGGAAGAGACGATCTTGTTGGGATTCTGGAATTCCTATGCCTGTATCTTCAACGGCGATCTCTACAACGTCCTTGCTGCCGAGGGGGTGCGAAACGAGACGCAGTGACAGCGTGATACTGCCTTTTTCGGTAAACTTGATGGCGTTTCCAATGACGTTCACGAGAATCTGTCGCACGCGTGTCGGATCGCTGATCACGCATTCCGGAAGATCGTCGGAAAACTTCGCAGTGAGTGTTAGGAATTTTTCCTGTGCCTTCACTTTGAGCAGCGAGGTTACATCAGCAACCAAGTCGACGACCGAAAAGGGCAGCTTCTCGATATGGATACGATCAGATTCAACTTTGGCGAGGTCGAGAACTTCGTCGACGATCTCGAGCAGCTGCTTGCCGTTACGGATGATGGCAGCGATATATCCCTTTTGTTCCGAGCCGATGGAATCGTCGTCGTTCAAGAGCGTGCCGTATCCGAGCATCGCCCCGAGCGGAGTGCGGATCTCATGGCTCATGTTGGCGAGAAAGCTGCTTTTGGCGCGGTTAGCGTCTTGCGCTCCTTGGAAAAGGCGCGCGTTCTGAATCGAGAACGAGAGGCTTCGAGAAAGATCCTGAGCGAGTGAAAGGTCGACCTCGCCGTAGCGGCGTTGGGGCTGCGTGTTGACGAGGGTGATCGTACCGATGACGTTCGAGCCCTGGGCCATGATCGGCACGACTATCGCACAGCGCATACCGCATTTTTTGAGAT
The DNA here is from genome assembly GCA_039920645.1 of Bdellovibrionota bacterium. Classification (GTDB taxonomy): domain Bacteria; phylum Bdellovibrionota; class UBA2428; order UBA2428; family UBA2428; genus CAMCVE01. The sequence continues at coordinate 4,784 of JBDSDI010000136.1, forward strand.
CTTCCAGAAGTGCGGAGTCTTTATAGTGAGAGGCTAGAAATTCGTCACTGATTTCGGAATACAATTCCGGAACGCCGGTCTTCAAGACTTTGCGCGAACCGATGCCGTTATCCGGAATCTCGTGGCGAAGGAAGGTTTCGTGAAAAGTTTTAGCCCAGGCGATTTGTCCGGGATCTTTATGTGCGATCACGACGCGTTCGCTTAACTGGGTTTGTTCCGAGATCAAGTCGATCGTACACCAGTCCGAGAATCTCGTAACGACAAGGTCCGCAAAAGCGCGGAGCGTGCTGTCGAGGTCGAATCCCCGGTTGAGGATCGCGCTTGCGTCCGCAATGAATCCAAGGCGTTCGTTGGTTTTCTCGGCTTCGCTTCGCGCGAGCTGCTCACGGATCAACGAGAGTCGCTGAGCTTCGAGAGTCTTGCGCTCGGTGATGTCTTCCGAGATCCCGAGAAGGTACTGCGGCTTGCCCGACTGATCCATGATCGGAATTTTCTTCGTATGGACGTAGCGCATTCCAAAGCGGGTGCTCAGGGGCTCTTCGGGAAAATCCGCGACGTGGCCCTCTTCGAGAACGTTGCGGTCGTTCTTGGTGAATTCGTCCGCTTCGCTGCTCGGAAAAAAATCGTAGTCGGTTTTGCCGATAAGGTCTTGTCGGGAATGGCCGAGGAGCGTTTCTCCGGCTTTGTTGAGCTGGACGAAACGGAGGTCTTTTGCGTCTTTCACGAAGATCATGTTGGGAATGTTCTCGATGACGGAGTCCAGGAAAGCGCGCGATTGGCGGATGAATTCGGAGGTTTCGATTGAACTCGTGCTCTGGAGATTAAAAACGGAGGCGCTACCGATGAGGTTTTGGGGAGCTCGCTCTTTATGCCAGAGATCGGTCAGACAGAACGTGGCGATCACGAGCAGCGCGAGCGACGCAACCCCAAGCGCCAGAGATGCAATGAAGAGACCTTGCGGCGAGTGATGGCTTTGCATGAAACCGCATGACACGATCCCCGTGAAAGCCAGTGTGAGCAGGCTCGTCCCAGTAATAAAGGCGATGATCTGGGTTTTCTTTTGCATCGAAGACGCAACGCTACTCCCTAGATCCGCGAGAATCCCTCAATTTTTGAAAAATCTTCAACGCGGAATGCATTAAACAAAATTTTAAAAAGCATCCCTGTTCTATTTAACTAAACTAAATTTATTTTTCAGTGCGGGTGATACTTTTTGCCCTTTTCCCAGCGGAATAAGGGGCCTTTTGGGATTTGGGATAAGCCGCGTTAATCACGGGCGCGTCGTTGCGTTTTTGCGGACGCGCGTCGCCTCGGACCGGATTACGACTTTCGTACGACGAAGTCGTACGCGTCTCGGGTCTCACCTGCGGACGATCTCCGCGCTGAGTAGTGCGGGGATTCGCGCGTCCCTGCGACGGACGCGCTTCGTAACGCGACTGCGGACGGTCGCCTGCCCGGGCCGTGCGCGCATGAGGACGCGCGTCACCCGCGGATGCGCCACCAGGACGATCGCCCTTCGGACGTTCGCTGCGCGGAGCGAAGCC
>JBDSDI010000137.1:0-5528 GCA_039920645.1 Bdellovibrionota bacterium
ATCCCCTTCTTGAAGCGCAACGGCGGAGGTCGCATCGTCAATGTTTCGAGCGGCATGGGTCAGCTGAGCGAAATGGGGCCGGGCACGCCTGCGTATCGCATCTCCAAGACCGCTCTCAACTCGCTCACCGCGATTCTCGGAGCCGAACTCAAAAAAGACGGAATCCTCGTAAACTCGGTCTGTCCGGGTTGGGTGAAGACGGATATGGGCGGCGCGGGCGCGAGCCGCGAACTGTCGGAAGGCGTCGCGAGCATTCTCTGGGCAGCGGAGATTCCCGACAGCGGACCGACCGGCGGCTACTTCCGGGACGGAAAGCCTCTGGAGTGGTAAGAGCCCGGGTGCTAAGGAACTGAGTATGGGAGATCCCAACTTTCAGCCAGGCCGCATTGACGCCGATAAGGTTCGCGAGAAAATTCTCTCGGGCTTTCCGGCGGAAACCGAAGTTCTCGTGCAAGATACTCATGGCAACGGCTATCAGTTTCAGGTTTGGGTTTCGTCCGTGGCCTTTAAGGGCCTTTCCCGTATCCAGCAGCACCAGAAAGTTTACGAGCTTTTGAAAAGCGAGTTCCAAGACGCACTTCATGCCTTAACATTGAAGACTGAAATCCGAGGTTAATTGATATGACAAACGAAGACGCCGTTCACAAATTCATCAAAGACGAAATCACTTCCAACGACATCGTCGTGTTCATGAAGGGCACGCCTGATTTTCCGATGTGCGGCTTCTCCGGACGCGTCGTACAGATCCTTAATCACTTCCGCCGTCCCTTCAAAGGCATCAACATTCTCGAAGACGAGAGTTTGCGCCAGGGTGTGAAGACGTTCTCGAACTGGCCTACGGTTCCTCAGATCTACGTCAAAGGCGACTTCGTCGGCGGCTGTGACATCGCGATGGAAATGGCACAGTCCGGGGAGCTCGAACAGCTTTTCAACGAAAAACTGGGACCTGCGAAGACGTGAGCAAAACGCGCGAACACGTCTTGGAGTGGGCCTACACCCTCTCGCAAGGGGTGAGGTCGACGCATTACCTGACGCAATACGTGGCCGGCACGATTTTTCTCGGGCGCCGTCCCAGTCCTGAACAGGCCAAGGAGCTCACCCCTCAGTCGGAGATTCTCAAAGCTCTCTGGGATCTCTTGCGGGCAGACGCACGCAGCATCCGCGATAAAGCCTACCGCGCTCCGGAAAAATGGATCGAGTCTCCCTCGGATTTCGCCTCTATGAGTTTCAAGGCCGTCGTTGATCTTTTCAAGGTTAAGCGACGCGAGAAGGCGGGGAAGGTCGTCGATCTTCCCGAGCGGACGGGCTTGCCGGAGTTGCCCCGCTATTATCTGCAGAACTTTCATTTCCAAACCGACGGATGGCTCAGCGACGATTCGGCCGCGATCTACGACCATCAGGTCGAGGTCATCTTCGCGGGGGCAGCGGGGGCCATGCGCCGCCAGTCCTTGCCTTTGCTGAACGACTATCTGCGCGAGAACAATCTTCTGGGCAAGACCGCCGAACTTCAGGTTCTCGATCTTGCGGCGGGGACCGGAACTTTTTCTGTCGAGTTGAAGCGCAATTTTCCGGATCTGCATCTGACCGTAAGCGATTTGAGTCCGTTCTATCTGAGGAAGGCTCGCGAAAAACTCGCTCGCTTTGCGCGCTCGGATTTCGTCGAGGCTAATGCCGAAACGCTGCCGTTCAAGGACGCGCATTTCGACGTCGTCGTTTGCGTATATCTCTTCCACGAACTCCCTCGGCGCGTGCGAGAAATCGTCATGAAAGAGATTCACCGCGTCCTCAAGCCCGGCGGGCTTTTCATTTTCGTAGACTCTATTCAGTTGGGCGATCGTCCAAGTTTCGATCCATCACTGAAATATTTCCCCCTTCACTTCCACGAACCTTATTATCTCGATTACATTTCCAGGCCGCTCTTAGATTTTATTTCACCCGAGCAATGGCAAGAACGTGAGACGAAGCTCGCATTCCTATCTAAGATCGCCGCCTTCGAGAAAAAAGAAACTTAAAGCTGCTTTTTTGCGGCTTCGTAAGTATCGCGGGCGACTTGAGCCCAGCTGCGAAGTTTTTCCCGATTGAGACGCGCGGATTCAGAGCGCTGCGCGGGATTCAGGGCCGGAACCCGCTCGATGAGTCTCGCCCAGTCGCGGGGGTTGTCGGATTTTTTTACGATGTAAAAATTGGTGAGGCCGCGCTTGGAGAGGGCCCTATGGGCCGGGATATTCGAAACGACAGCCGGGCAGCCTTGGGCGAGGGCTTCCAGCAAAACGAGAGGAAGTCCTTCGACGGCTGACGGAACGATCAGGGAGCGGGCGCTCATGTAGAGGCGGGTGAGTTGCCGTGGACTTAAGGGACCGACGGGCATGAGGCGTAGACTGGCCTCGATATCCTGGCCCGGTACGGCCGCGACTTTCAGCTGCCGATCGTAAGTCAGGATCTTAGGGATTCTGGAGAAGCCTTTCATCGGATCGAGATTACGACCGACGAAAAGAGAAAAGGGCGAGAATTGTTCGATGTCAGAAAGGATTTTTTCGAAGGGTTTCGAGTTGCGCGATTCATGTACGATCGGACTCGCGTCAGCGCTATCCCAGCCGTTCTCGATAACAACGACGTTCTTACGCAGCAGGCGAAGCAGAAATACGAGTTGCAAATTGCCCCGTACCGCAAGGACGAGATCGGCGACGAGGCAGCCCCGCAATTCGCGAAACAACGCCTTCCAGCGTCCGATACGATGCCACTGGCCGAGTGCTCGCATGACTTCCAGGGACTCGCCGTGAAGCGTGTGAATGCGGAAAATCCTTTTGGCCTCTTTCCGCTGGCGATAGCAATTGCGCAGAAATTTTTTGGGCAGCGCGGATCCGTGCGTTTGGATGACATCGAAGCCCGCATCGTAAAGTGTGTCGGGCTTGTTCGAGGTTTCAAAGTCCACGCCGAAATCTTTTTTGAGATGATGACCGACGCAGAGGGCGTGAATCTCCGCACCACCAATTTCCTTTTGTACGTCGACAAGCGACCAGCTGAGCCACCGCATGTTTACTTAAGGGGGTCCAACGTCGTTGCGGCGGCCTGGTCCGTCGGAAGGATCACGAGTTCCTGGATGTTGATGTGCTCAGGTTGTTCCGCAATCCAGGCGATTGCACTAGCGACGTCAGACGACGTCATCACGCGATAGCCTTCGTAAACTTTTTTGGCTTTTTCGATATCGCCGCCGAAACGCACTTCGGAAAATTCCGTTTCGGCGACGCGTCCCGGTGCAATGGTCGAAACTCGGATTCCCGTACCGCCGAGGTCCAGACGCAAACAGTCCGTGATCATATGGACCGCCGCCTTGGATGCGCAGTAAACGGTTCCGCCTTTGTAAGCGTTCGTGGCCGCCACGCTCCCGAGATTGATAATGTGCCCCCGCTTGCGGGCCTTCATGAAGGGGAGAATGCGGCGGGTGAGCGCAAGTAGTCCCGTGACATTGGTTTCGATCACGCGCAAGACATCGTCTTCGCGGCTTTCGTCTAGTGTATCGGTACCCAACGCGAGCCCCGCGTTGTTCACGAGCAAGTCGATATCTTGAAGCCATGCCGCCTGGCGCGTGCAGAAAGCCGCGACGTTTTCGGGATTCGAGACGTCGAGAGCATCCACCATTAGGGAGCCCACGACCGTCGCGGAGGTCGTGGCGATTTCTTCGAGACGTTCCTTGCGGCGCGAGACCATGAGCACCTCGTGTCCCTTGCGCGCGAGTAATATCGCAGTCGCTTTGCCGATGCCACTGGAAGCGCCGGTTACGAGCACTTTCATTTGAGGTGTCTCGTTTTCCATTCTGCGTAAGAAAGCTTCGCGCCTTCTTCGATCTGAATGAAAGGCGCGGTGTATCCCGCTGCGCGCAAGCGCGTGAGCTCCGCTTCGGTGAAATACTGATAGTGAGCGCGCAGTCTTTCGGGAGTGTCGATCCACTCGATCTTGCACTCGATTCCCATCGCGATTGCGGCGGCGCGGGTTAAGTCGAGGAAGCTTCGCGCGCGTCCCGTGCCGATGTTGTAGATGCCGGGCTTGAGTTTCTCCTGCGAGAAATTCATCATCACGGAGCAGACATCGTCGACATGGACGAAGTCGCGCATCTGGCACCCGTCGGCGACGCCCTCTTTATGGGAGCGGAAAAGTTTCATAATTCCCGTGGCTGAGAATTGATTGAAGGCGTGGAGCAATGCGGTCGCTTGCGATCCCTTATGTTCTTCGCCGGGCCCGTAGACATTGAAGAATTTGAAGCCGGCCCAGTGGGGCGGCTGCTTCGATTCCGCGAGCTGACCCAGGACGAATTGGTCGAAGCGCTGTTTGCTCCAACCATAGGGATTCATCGGATGAAGCGTCGGAATGAGGGCGGGATCGTCGACGTAACCGTTTTCGCCGTTGCCGTAAGTGGCCGCGGAACTGGCATAGTAGAGATCGATCCCGCGGCTCATGCAGCGGGTCCACACGCGCTCGGAGTAACGCGTATTGTTTTCGGCAAGGTAAGTCTCGCGCATCTCGTCGGTACGGGAGCAGGCGCCCATATGGAAAATTTCTCGTATTGGGAGCTGGCCACGCTCGATTTCGTTCAGGAAATCGGATGGTGTCAGGAACTTCAATCCCTTCATGGCGCGGAAAGGTTCGCAACACGAGCGCGTCGAGAAAAACTCCATGTCGTCGACGAGCAAGAGCGGGGTCGAGTTGCCGCGTTGTTCGCGCAGCTTGGTTACGAGGCGCGAGCCGATGAAACCGGCGGCTCCGGTGACGACTGTATAGCCGTCGCTCCCGTATTGATGTTTTGCCGACTCTCCCATAGAACTCACCCCATGTTCATCGCAATGAATCGCTTCCGAGTCAAAGCTGCGCAGGCCGACGCCTTCGAAAATGTCTGGCGCGATCGCGAGTCTCATCTGGGCAAAATGCCCGGCTTCATGCGCTTTCATCTGCTCAAATCGCCGATCGACGACAGCGCCGTCGAATTCGTCTCGCACTCGACATGGCTAGACGAAGCGTCCTTCAAGAGTTGGTTGAACTCGGACTTCTCCAAAAAGGCTCACGCGGGTTCTCCCGTGATGGACATGCTGCTCGGTCGGCCCGAGTTTCGCGGATACGAGATGCTTATGGATCAGGCGACGGGAGAGCGAACCGATTTTCGCTCGGCCCACATGGACCTGCTCGTCGAAAAGACTTTTGCCAGCGAAACCCCGGACCAGACCGCGATTCGTGAATGGGGGGAGTCGAACGGCCTCCCTCCGATTCGCATCGGAGCCTTCGAAGGTCGAATCTTGGAATGTTTGCTGAGAAGCGCGGGAGCCCGCCGCGGTCTCGAAATCGGAACCCTCGGCGGCTACAGTGCCTCATGGTTGTTGCGAGCGCTACCGGACGATGGTCATCTGACGAGCCTGGAGCTCGATCCCCGCCGCGCCACCCGTGCTCAGGAAAAATTCAACGCGTTGGGCTTAGGTCACAAGATCAGCGTGGTTGCGGGTGATGCCAAAGACCTTTTCACCAAAGAACTAAAAGATATT
>JBDSDI010000138.1:0-7460 GCA_039920645.1 Bdellovibrionota bacterium
AGACGTGAAGGCAGTTCCCACCGAAGTTTTGTTGAAGCCGCGCTTGAGAGGATCCCGTCGGCTTCGGTATTTCCGTAGGACGTGGCAGCCGCCGAGAAGCCGCGAGACTGGACGTGGCTGAGGCCTAGCGAATACGCAAAAGCCTCGTGCTGTCCGGAGACTCCAAGGCCCTCACGGAAACTACGATAGGATCCACCCTCGGCCAAGTATTTGAGTTTTGCGGGGCCTTGGCCTTCGGTGGTGACGATGTTGATCACTCCTCCGAGGGCGCCGGCGCCAAAGCGAACGCCTTGGGGTCCGCGGTAGACCTCGATGCGCTCGACATTGTCGGGACTTAAGCTAGAAAAATCGAAGCCGGACGACGGGGACATCGGGTCGTTGACTTCAATCCCGTCGATCAGCACCAAGGTGTCTTCTGAACGTGCGCCGCGTATAAAGATGGAGGTCGTCTGCCCGGGACCACCCTGTTGCGCGACATCCAGGCCCGGGACCGCGCGAAGGAGAGAGCTGATGGTCGCGGCCCGTTCGGGCAGGACTGCTTCGGGGCCGAGCACCGAGGTCGATCTTGACGAGTCGGTGGCGTTCTCGTCGATGCGGGGAGCCTCGACGAGGATCTCCTGGGCATAGGCGGGCGAGATGGCCAAGGCACAAAGGGTGCTTAATCTCCAAATCCCGCGCATGCTCTAGGGCTTAGTACGAAGCGGGTACCACTCCCTAGAATTTTCTGAAGTCGACGCCGCCGCCGCGCTTTTCGGCACGCTGGTACGCGGGTCGAGCATGAATGCGCTCGAGGTAGGCAAGAAGCTTCGGATACTTCGCATCGAGTCCGCCGCGATCGCGAACGGCCTCGAGGGGATAACTGAGCTGAATATCGGCTGCGGAAAATTCTTTGCCGGCGAACCATAGGTTCTTCGTAAGTTCGGATTCAAGATAATTCAGATGCGTTGTGAGCTGTGGCTTAATGAACTGCTTTTCGACCTTGCGCACGATCTGCTTCACGATGGGTTTTACAAAGAACGGGACGGGCGCGGTTTCTACCCTGTGGAACACGAGCGCGATCAGAAGCGGCGGCATGAGCGATCCTTCGGCATAATGCAACCAATAGGTGTAGCGAAGTCGCTCGGGACTTCCTCCCGAGGGACTGAGGAGTTTTTTGGTGTCGTATTTTTCGACGAGATATTCGAGGATCGCGGCCGACTCGGCCAGGGTGACGCCGTCGTCGGTGATGACGGGGGATTTGCCGAGTGGATGGACGAGCTTGAGTTCCGGCGGTGCGAGAAGAGTTTTCGGATCTCGCAAATAGGTTCTAATTTCGTAGGGTATTTCGAGCTCTTCCAAGAGCCAGACGATGCGATGGGCGCGCGAATTTTCGAGAAGATGCAGCGTAAGCATAGTGCTCAGTCTACACCACCGCTCAGTCGCTGAAGACTTGAACCCAGCGGTAGTTCCACAGTCCCATGCCGACGCGTCGGAAACTTTGACCGAGGATATTGGCGCGATGTCCGGGTGAACCCATCCAGTCGTTCATCACCTGCCAGGCGCTCGACTCACCGATCGCGATATTTTCCCCGGCAGACCAAAATGGCATTCCGTAGGCACGTAACCTGTCGAAGACTCTCCAGCCTTCGGGACTGACGTGACTGAAGTAGTTGCGGTCGCTCATGTCCTGCGCGTGCCCTTGGGCCACGACGATCAGGCGCCCGTCCAAAATAAGATCGTCAAGCCCTGCATAGCGGCGTTCGTCGTTGATGCGGTCGCAGGCCGTGAGAATTTCACGTGCACGATCAGCGGGAGCCGGAGTGTTGTCGGGCCACTGGCAAGCAAAAGCTTGAACAGATAAAAGACCTACGAATCCGATAATAAATTTTGAAACCATTCCTTCCAGTATGCGTCCCGCAGGTGCGGCTGAGAAGGGAGACGAGCGTCAAGGATCCGTACGTAGAAGAGTCCGGACTCCTTACGGGGAGTCCGGACCTTAAAGCTTAGTTCTTGGTATCGAGCTTTTCTTCGAGCGAACGAGCGACCTGTTTGACCTTTTCACGCGCTTTTTCGAAGACGCCGTGAACTTGGTCTTTGATCAGACCCGCCGAATCTTTCGAGGCGGTGTCATTCGATTTATTAGAAGTCGTTACGGGAGTTTTTTGATTTTTTTCCATAGTCGTAATCTCCTTAGACGCGTTTTTGGGATAAGGCCTGAACGGCCCACGAAGCGGCATTCTTTGCGAGAAGTCCGCCACCGATTTTTGCGGCGCTACGGACAGATCCCGTAGGCAACATGTAAAGAGCGAGGCGAGCCGCAGCGCCAACGCCGAAGCCGATACCGATCGCGACAAAGGGGTTGCTACGTACGCTTCGATCGATGAAAGCGGGGATTTCGTCGATGTGCTCTACGGCCGAAATCGCTTTTTCTTCAAAAGAGCCCACAACTTCTGCAGCCTTCTTGTCGAAGCCGCCGACGCGACCCTCGACGGAAGAGAGAGCATCCATGGCTTTTTGCTCGACGGAGTCGACGATCTTGGCAGCGCTCTGTTCGAGAGTTTGAACGAGACCCGCAATCGGATTTTCGGGATTAGGTTTTTGTTGTTGGGGGGGCGTGTTCAGCTGACCATCTAAAGGTTTCATCGTCTTTTCCTTTTTTATTGCTTCGACTTCGTGGGCAACAGGGCGCCTACGAGAAAATAGCCAGCGACGGCTCCGATGCCGACGGCGGCATAGGGTTGAGCTTCGATAAACTTCTTCACTTCGCTCAATCCGTTCTGAATGAGACCCTGCGGAGCGGGCGTTTCGGGGTTTTGTTTTTGGGGGCTATGCTGTGAGCTATTTTTCATGGGTGTCTCCTTAGTAAATTGAAACTACCTTAGAACTGCAAACCCTATGCCGGGAGCGAAGAGACAAAGCGCCTCAAACTAGAGCCAGGTCTTGAGGCTTTCAAGGTAAGCTTCACGTGTCTTCGCATCAGTCGCGAGCGCGAGCGCTTCGGCGGCACTGCGCCTGGCGCGCGTGGACTGTCCGGCCGCTCCCTGGGCAATCGCGAGATTGTGCCACGCTGCTGAAGATTCCGGATGACGAGTCGTAGCTTCGCTCAAGTATTTGGCAGATGCGCGAAAGTCTTGGGCGGCGTAGCGCGTGTTTCCAAGACCAATAAGGGCGCCGAGACTTGCGGGCCATTTTTTGAGGATGTTCTTGTAAACGAGTTCGGCTTCAGGAGTCTTTCCTGCTTGCTCGAGGCCCGCAGCCGCAGCGCTTTGAGCGAGATCATCGGCCGAAGCGGAGAGCTCCGTCGACGGAAGAATCACGAGGCCCCAATATTTACCCAGAGCCCATGAACTTTCGAATTTTTTAAGATTGGATTTCTTGAAGGCGTCCGGGCCCGAGTGAAGAGTGATTTCGCGGGTGTCGAGATCGTAGCCGAGCACGACGGCATAGTGCCACTTCGGGTACCAACTGAACGCCACGTTCTGGAAGACGAGAACGGGGTGACCCGCAGAAATTTCCTGAAGCAGCGCCGTCAGTCCGTAAACGGGAACGGCGAGCATGCCGTTCCTCCGACTGGCGCCGATAAGATCCGCTTGGAGGGTACCTGCTTTTCCCGGCGTAAATGTTTGCGTGCCGAGCGCATCGACGCCAATGGGATTGCCGGCCCAGTTCATCGTCATCGCCAGTGAGGCGGGACCGCAGAAGTCCTTGCTCTGTTGCACGAAAGGAACGTCTTTCACGATCGCGTGCCGAGGAAGCGTTCCAGAATTTTCGATCAGGGCTTCGCTCTGTCGGGGCGCCGTCGCGCAGGCCGACATAAGAAGCAGAAATCCAAGGGACAGGAGTTTCATTGAGAAACTCGTCTTAGAGTTTTCCGAGAAGGATGAGAATGAGGATGATCAACAGAATCGTCGTGAGACTGATGATGACCACTTCGCCACCGGCGGGAGCTTGGTCGATTTGACCGGCCATCGCCTGGAGTTCGGAATCCGAGAGGCTAGCAAGACGCTGTGAAGCTTCTGCAGGAGCGACGCCGTATTTCTCGAGTTGCGTCTGAACGTCTTTGCGACTCACGAAAGCATCGATCTTTGCCTGGTTTTGGGCGCGCGTGAGATCCGAAACGGCATCCGAGGTCGAGATCATTCCGGTATTTGCTCTCAGTGCCCACGCGCCTTCGGCGAGTCCGAAAGAGAGAGCCAGGGAGAGGGTTAGCACAGCGTTTCTTTTAAGCGTCATGGGAGATTCCTTCTAAAAAAATTGGGTCGAAAACAACACTAGCTGAAGTCTCCCAAAAGAGGCTTCAGCTAGTGGTTTGAAGACGAATAAAATTATGCTTTATGGGGATGCTTAGGGTTGCGATGACTCTTCTCGAGTTTGTCGCCGAGATCGTGAATCTTTTGACCAAGTGCCGGAGCACCTGCGTCAGCGACTTTGTGACCCAATTTTTCAACAGCATTGCCGACGCGGTCCACAAACGAGGTTTCCTTGTTTGCGGTTTGTTTATCCTTTTTCATAGTATCTCCTTTTCTAGTTCTTTATCTTCAACATCCATGCCAGAGCGATCATGGGGCAGAAATGACCAGACCGCTTAGAAGGCGATCTGGGTTTCAAGCGCGAAGGTATGCTCGATCTTTTTGTCGAGGTTGAGTTCTTTGGCGAAAATATAGGAAGCGGTGACGCCGGTCTGGTGATTCTCGCTCATCCAGAGACTCCACTCAGTTTGAAGACCCGTGGAGCTGAGAGCTTGGCTTTGCTTGCCGGCGGAAGACACGTTCATTCCTTGGATGGTAGCGACATCGTAGTAAAAGTTCACAGTGATGGCGGTAGATTCCGGATTGAGCCAGCGCCGTCCAAAAACGGTCGCCATTCCGCCGCGCATGAAGTTCAGGGGGACGGCGTAGTTCAAACTTGTCTTGGCGGCTAAACTTCCGACGAGCAACGTCTTCGAGTAACCGCGCAAGCTCACGGCGTTCGACGCGTAAGCGGGATTACCGTAGGGCTGTTCGAGATCGAAACCCGTCTGGAAGGCTCGGGTCTTAACCCCGCCACTTCCGGCAAGAAAGGCGCTACGGCCAAAGCCTTTGGCTTCGCTGAAACCGAGGCGAACGGAGTGAGTCGGGAAAAAAGATTCCAAAATCGGCAGGTAGAAGTCCTGAGTCGCGCTCAAGCTACCGCGCGTGCTGTCCGGCACATAAAAACGTGGGAAGTATTCGGCCGCGTTGTGAAGTGCCCATCCGCGTCGAGGTCCAGCCGCGAGAGCCGAGCTTTGCGTGTTGCTGAACGAATGACGAATCCCGAGTGAGATTCCGGACTCTAATCCGTAGTTCTCGGTGGTAGAGGAGCGAAGAAGGCGTGCTGAAAAACTATGGGTTCCAACGTCACGCGAGAACTCGAGGCTCGTATTCAAGAAGCGGGAATTGTCGAAGTAGAAAGAACCTGCGCCTGAACGGCTCGTCTCGATACTCAGGTTAATGTTGACCGGATAGGCAGCGTGAAAGTCGAGACCAACGCCCGCATTGTAATCTTTCTTGTAATCGAAATCGACATCGTAGAGCGCGGTCCAACCCCAGTCTTTGTAGGGAGATTCACTGGCGAGAATGGCTTGCAGGCCGTAACCGTAGCCGGAGTTGTAGCGGGGAATAACGATCCGTGAGCTCGGAGGAATGATTCCCTCCAGTGCGGGTTCTTCTACCGACACCATGTCGATGGTCGCCGCGGATTCTTCGGGGACGAGGACTTCGGGCTTAACGTTTGCAGCCGCAAGGCAGGGTTCTGAAGCCGCTTCTGCGACTTCGACGAGGACTTCTTTGTTTCCGCGACGGCTGATCACAACGAGACGACCGTCTGCGGCGACATGGAAATCTCTGACGAAGTAAGGCTCATGACTGATCTGCTGAACGCAACCCTTGGGAGAGACGCGGTAAACCTGGAAACTCTTCTTGTTCAAGTCGGAGAGAAAGTAAGTTCCTTTTGCGGTCTCGAGCGAGAAAAGATCCTGTCCGGGAGAGTCAATGACCAGACGTGGTTGTGCGGCCGCAGCGGTTTTCGCGGCATAAATTCCCCAGGTGCCTCCGGATTTGATGCCCGAGAAGAGAATCGACGTTTTGTCGTCCGACACGCGAATCTGCGAAACGGAGGAGAAATCTTTCCACGTCGCGAGTGTTTTGGTTGGAGAGCGTCCGGCGAGCGACGAAACTTCCAGCGCGAAGACGTTCTCGTTCGGATCGGTTTGACGGAGGGAGTAGTACGTGTCGCCATCGGTGCTCACGACGGCGGCGCGCACGAGTGGCAATTCTTTTACGCGGCGACGAGTCGCCGTTGTAAAGTCGTAAACATAGAGGCCGGATTCAACGGCGTTGCCGTTGGTATTGTCCTGAGAAGCGAAATAGTAAAGGCGATCTTTCCCGCTCTTCGCGGACCATTCGAGCGGAGCGTAGGAGAGGCGCTCGGTAAAGGGAGCGAGCCACTCGAAGAATTTCTGCTGATTGATCTCTTTGGTCTTTGCGTCGAGACGAAACAGGCGGGTCGTGCGATTGAGCGAAGAGCCCGTGAAGACCAGATTTCCGGAGCTGTCGCTGCCGACGGCGCCGATGCTTCCGAGGTTGCCGTCGAAGACGACGTGGCCGGAAGCTTCCTTGGAAGCCTGGGTCGCTTCGATGGATTTTTTGATCTCGTCTTGGAATTCACCGAAGAGCTCTTCGAAGGATTTTCCGTAGACGTTTGTATACGCCGAAGACCAGCCGACCTTATTTTCGTGGATTACGAAGTCGTTGAGCTTTTTAAAGCCATATTGTTTTTTGAGGAAAGTGTAGAAGTTCGAACCCATCACGTAATGCGACCCGATGAGGCGCCACGTGGGGTTGTTATAACTCAGATCGAATTCCTCAGGCTTCTTCGAGTCGCGTTCGCTGACGGTCGATTTCATGAGTGCGCCGAAGAAGGATTCTTTCATGCGACCTTTAAGGGGATGCTCGCGCGCTTCGTGGACGACGGCCCAGGCTTCAGTCATCCACGCGGTGGTGTCGGGAAGGCGGTAAGCAGCGTCTCCGAAGATTCCCGCCCAAGGCTCGAGGCGCTGGTCACCTTCGATGTAGTGCATGATCTCATGGGAGAAGGTATCGAAAAAATCTTCTTCATCACCGGCGTAGAGAAAGGTTGGCGAGCTGAGTTCAACGGCGCTGAGGCGGGGTGAGATCACCGAGAAGGAGGGCGAAGCCACAGTGGGAAACGCGACAAACGCGTTACCGAAAGCACGCGAAATAAGAAAAACGGGGAAGGGACGGTTGAGCTTGAAGCCCATTTTTTTCTGAAGCTTTTCTAGATGAGCATGGATGCGTGGGAAGAGCTGGCGCGCGAGGGGCTCAAGCGTGATGTCGTAACGAAGCGTCACGAGATTCGACTGGAAACTGCGGTATTCGGCGCCCCAAACGGATTCCAGGCCGTCGTTTCCGGCTTGGATGGTAGCACGGGAGGAAAGGGGAGAA
>JBDSDI010000139.1:0-28123 GCA_039920645.1 Bdellovibrionota bacterium
CAGCATCGCGCTCCAAATCAAAATCTTCGGCTTAATGCCCACGAAGAGAAGTACGACGGCCCCGACGATCATGAGGTGCCCGCCGGTACCGAGGTCGGGTTGGACGATAGTCATCAGTCCAGGAATACCGATCATAAGGCACGGAATGATGAGATCCTTGAGACCCATTTTGTGGATCTGATTCTTCGTGTGAAAATACTTGGCCACAGCGAGAATCATGAAAATTTTCATGCTTTCGCTGGGCTGCCAGCTGAAAAATCCGAAGTTGATCCACCGCCGCGCGCCCATGCGCTCAACGCCGATAAGCGGAACCAACGAAAGCGCCATCAAATTCATGCCGTAAAAAACGTAGGCCACGCGTTCGAAGATGCGATAGTCGAAAAGCATGATGACGGCGCAAACCGCCAACGAAATACCGAATGCGATGAGCTGTTTGGAAATGAAATGCTCATCCTGATGATGATAGGTGGCGGAGTAAATGTTGATGAGTCCTAGGATCACCAGACCGATCACCGTAAACAGCAGGGGCCAGTCGAAACGACTTCCCGGCCCTTCTTCGAGTTCTTCCATAGAGGTCCAGTGTAGAACCCATTTTAAAAGCCCACAAGACATCTCCCCACTCTGAAGATGTGTTGCGGATTCCGAAAAGGGGTTCTATTCAGTAAGAATGATCTGCCTTATTGCCGGAACCAACCGCCCCCACAGCCAGACCCTGCGTGTCACACGCCTTTTCGAAAGGCTCTACAAGGCTCAAGGGGTCGAAACGCAGATTCTAGACCTGAACACGCTTCCGGCAGAGCTCTTCCGTCCCGAGGCTTACGCCGACAAACCGGCTTCTTTTGCGCATTTCAGCGAGAGCGTTCTCAAGGCGGACGGCCTTGTCATCGTGACGCCCGAATACAACGGGGGATTTCCGGGGGTTCTGAAGCTTTTCATCGACATGCTAAAATTTCCCGAAAGCTTCGAGAAAAAACCTGTCGCCTTCGTAGGACTGGCTGCCGGGATGTGGGGCGCCCTGCGTCCGGTCGAACAACTCGAGGCGATCTTCAAGTATCGTAATGCATTCCTCTTCAACGAACGCATTTTCCTTCCCCGCGTCGAAACGCAACTCACCGCCGACGATCACTTTACGCAAGCACTCACCGGACAGCTGGCCGATCAACAGGTCAAAAACTTCATTGGTTTCGTAGAGAGCTGCAAGAAATTGCATGGATGATTCCAAGAAATCGGGAGAGCCGCCGAAGTCCTTGTTTTCCAGATCCAAGGATCTCGTGGGTCTTCTCGCGAAGATGGGGCAAAAAGAGGTCGCCTCGCGAATCAGCTCCCTCGTCTCGGAAAATCCCTCTCTCAAAAAGATCAATACTCAGCTTGAGCAAGCACATGTGCTCGTCGACGCCCTCAAACACCTGCGCGGCGCGGCCATGAAGGCCGGACAAATGCTCAGCCTCGAAGCGAGAGATTTCCTTCCCCCCGAAGTCATCGATATCCTCAATCAGCTTCAAGACCAGAGTGAATCTATGAGAAGCTCGCTCGTCGCGGAAATTCTTCTTAAGGAACTTGGCCCTGAAATTCTCGGCGAGATCCGCGACCTCTCCGAAAATCCCGTCGCGTCCGCGAGCATCGGACAAGTCCATCGCGCCCAATTTCGTGGCCAGGACGTCGCGATAAAAGTCCAGTTTCCGGGCGTGGCCGAAAGCATCGTAAGCGATCTTTTCATGCTGAGAAAACTCGCCGAAACTTTCCTCAAAGTGACCGGCAAAGATATCCGTCTCGAAGCGCTGTTCTGCGAGCTCTCCGAAATTCTCAAGCAGGAAGTCGACTACATCTCCGAAGCGACCCACATGGAAGAGTACGCCAAAATGCTCGAGGGCCGTCCGGGTTTCGTGGTTCCGCGTCCGATCTGCGAACTCGTGAACGCCCGCGTCCTGGGGATGAGTTTCGAGGGCGGCGTGAAGCCCGACGATTGGATTCGCTCGAACCCTTCGATCGAAGATCGCGTCGCGGTTGCGCGAAAGATTCTGGACCTCTACGTCATCGAGTTCTTCGAGAACGGTTTCGTGCAGACCGATCCGAATTTTGGAAATTTCTTCATTCGTCCCGAAAGCGGGGACCTTGTCGTGCTCGATTTTGGAGCGATGAAGCGCTACCATCCCTCTTTCATCAAGAACTACAAGGAGCTGCTGCGCCTCATTCGTTCCGCTCCCGACGCCAAGATCATCGAACACACCCTCGCGATGAAACTTATGGATCCACGCGAAAGCCAGGAATGCCGCGATGCCTTCGTCGCCATGCTCAAGATGAGTCTGGAGCCTTTCGGCTCCGGCGGCGAGGCTTTCGATTTCGGATCGACCGCCTACAGCTCAGATATGCGGAAATCAAGCCTCCATTTCACAAAACTCATTCGCTATTCCTCTCCACCCCACCAGATTCTCTTCCTGCATCGCAAACTGAGCGGCGTCTTCCGACTTTTGCAGACGATGCAGGTAAAAATTCCCCTAGAAGATTATTGGGAAAACTTCGTCTCCGTGTGATAAACCTTCGCCATGTTCTCGTTGGAGCAGATTCAAAATGATCTTCCTCGTTTCGATTCCGGCGAGCTCTCGCGCCTTTGGAAAATTTTCGAAGAAGGTCGACCCCTTCATTCGACTCTTCTCGCCGCATCCGAGTTGGGGCTGAAGAGCCATCCCGACGAGATCCGCGAGTTCTACGATACGTGTGCGCGTGGCGCCCACATCGAGAAAATGCGCGAAAAGATCGAGTCCGAATCCTCTGAAGTACTCGAAGCGAGTCCCGCCCTGAAGAAAGCACTCGATAGCGCTCGCGACAGCGACACACTTTCCCTCATCGAGAAGAAACTCAAACGACGCCACCGCTCGCGCGCCGCCCTCGCCCGCCAGTACGGTCTTGAAACTCTGCTCGACGGCATGTGGAAGAAACTCCACGGCCAGGCCTCCGAAACGACCGAGGCTTCTCTCGACGCTGCCGTTCGATCCGAAGTCGAGGACCTCAACGACAAATCTAAAATCGCGAAACTGCTTGGCGCCCTGCTTGCAGAAAAACTTCTCGATGATTCCGTACTTGGTGAAAATCTTCGCCAGTATTTCCTCGCAAAAGCCGATGTCGTCGTCACCAAGAACGAGAAGGCCGCCGAAGATTCGCGCTTCAAGTCCTTCTTCAATTTCCGAGGCCCCTTCGCGCAGCTCATGCGACGTGATCAAGCCCATCGCTTCCTCAATCTCCGCCGTGGTGTCAGCCAGGGCGACCTGAACATGTCGGTCGAAGGTCCTCGCGCCGATCTGGAAATGAAGCTCTTCGAAGCCGCTGCTCCGATCGCTCATCGCAGTTCCGCTCCGTCCGAATGGGTAGATTGGGCTCTGGCGACCGTCACTGAAGCGCTCGAGCAGTCGCTCCTCACCCAGTTCCAAAAAGATGCCTTCAATATGCTCCGTGACTCCGCGGAAAGCGAGATCCTTCCTCCGATCCGCCGTAACCTTCGCCGGGTTCTAATGAGTCCCGGCCTTGGCCGCCAAATCGTCATGGGCGTCTCTCCATCCGGCAAGAAGACTTGCCGCATCGCCGTGGTCGATCGCGAAGGGCACTTCAAAGAAACCGCGCTTCTACACCTCCTCGAAGGCGAGAAAAAAGCCGAGACCGAAGCCGTTTTCCTCGCGCTGATCGAAAAACACGGTGTCCAAGCGATCGCACTTTCGGATCACCCTGGCGCGCGCGAGATCGAGCGTTTCCTGCACGATCTCTTCCGCACCGTGAAGATCCGTATCCCGGTTTCACTTATGCCGTCCGAATCTTCGGACGACTACGCGTCCTCCAAGATCGGCCAAGAAGAGTTCCCCGAAATGGAAACTCCTAACCGCAAAGCGGTCTTCGTCGCACGCCTTCTCCAGAATCCTTTGGGCGAACTCGTAAAAGTGAAACCCAAGAGCCTTGGCGTGGGACAGTTTCTCAGTGAAATTCATCCTGAGAGCCTGAGCCGCACCCTCGACGAAGTCCTCGCCGATTGCATTCACGAAGTCGGAGTCGACCTCAACTCGGCATCGAAACCTCTTCTCGCGCGCGTCGCAGGCCTCAACGAAGATCTCGCAACCAAGATCATCGCTTATCGCGCGGACAAAGGTTTCTTCTGGGACCGCGATCAGATTCTCGAAGTCGCAGGCGTCGAAGCCCATCATTTCGAATACGCCGGCCCGTTCCTGCGCATCCGCGACGGCAAGAACCCCTCCGATCTGTCCGACGTTCACCCGAAACACAACAAAGCCATTCTCGAAGCACTGAAACGCCAGAAAATCGAAAAGTCAGACTGGTCGGCGAAAGCCGAACTTCTGCTTCAGGACGAAAAACTCAAGACACAACTCGGCGAACAACTCCTCGGCCGTATCGTTCAAACCATGAAAAATCCTCCCAAGGATCCCCGTGGCGACTTCAAATTCATTCAGTTCCGCGAAGACGTCAAAGACATCCGCGATCTCAAAATGGGAATGGTTTGTGCGGGACGCGTCTCGAACGTGACCTCCTTCGGAGCCTTCGTCGATATCGGTTTACAACAAGACGGCCTCGTCCACCTCTCCGAACTCAGCAGCACTTTCGTTCGCGACCCTTTCGACGTGATTCATCCCGGAGACCTCGTCACCGTGAAGGTCATCTCTGTCGATCCCGACAAGAAACAGATTTCCTTCACCATGAAAAACTTCGCGGAAGTTTCCGAGAAGAACCAGGAAATCGTTCGCCGTCACAAGGAAGTCGTCGACCGCGACCGCGAAGACAGTGCTGCTCGCTCACGCGCGGAACGTCCACGCAATGAGCAGCAGCAACAGCGTCCCGAGAGAAACGCAGCGGGCCCTCGTCCCGATCGCCCGGCGCGTCCGCAACACGGCAACGGCCCAAGCGCTGGTCCTCGCAGACCGCGTCCCGACGGCCCACGTCAGAATGCCGGACCTCACAGCGGCGGCAACGACCGTAGACCTCCGCGCGACGGCGGTGGCGGCAGTAACGGCGGCGCTCGTCCCCAGAAAACCGAAGGTCTCAGGGACAATCCCTTCGCGGCCCTCGCCCAACTTCGCGATCAGCTGAAGCGCTAAAGGATTTTTAGCGCTTCAGGCAAATCAGGCGGCGCGCCTCAACCAAACCTTTAGCTTTTTTGTCTTTCGACTCCGAGGTGTAGACGAGCGATGTTCCGTCGCTGGTGTAGGTGATCGCTTCTTGTTGCTCGAGAACGTCCGCCACGTCCATCGCGCTCCGACTGAAGTCCTCCGCCTTGATCGGGGCATTACCCGATAGGATCGACGAATCGAATTCCACGATGCCTCCCAAGGTGATCAAAACGAAAGTTTTGCCGTCGGGCGAGAAGTCGGCGTCGGTCACAAGGAACTTCTTGCGTTCTTTCCCTGTGGCCACTTTGGCCTCGGGGAAAATGTCTTCGATCTTGATCGTGCGCACATAGGTGAGGGTCGTTTGGGCACGATTCTTCGCTGCGATCGCGACGTTGGCGTAAACGCTGCGTTTCAAGACGTAGACACGCGGCGAGAGATCGTCGTCCGCGCCCTTTTCACCATCCGCGCGTGTGCGCTTCGTAACGACGTAGACATCTCCGCTGTTGGGATCGACCATCATCGCTTCCGCGTTGTGCTGCCTCGCGCCGGTGGCATCGCGACTGTAGTCGATATCGATAACGACCTTCGGCGCGGTCTGCGCCTTATAATTTTCTTTTTCGGCGACGACGATGAATTTCAGATTCTGACGATTGAAGTTATTGTTGCCAATATCCCCGAGAAAAAGACACCCTTCTTTTTCGGCGGTGGCTTTCTTGAGATCGGGCGGACAATGTCCGACGTCAATAGTCTCCATGTCGTCAGCATTCACACCATCGACCATCGAGCTTTGCAGAGGATTCCCGTTCTCGAAGGAGACATGAAATGCCGAGCCAGAACCCGAATCGTTGATGTGGTAATAGCGCTGATTAGGAAAGTCGATGGACGACGAGATGCCCGAACTTTCCCTGAGGATCTTTGCGCTGAGCAGTGGCACCGGCCCACGATTTTGCCATTTACTGCAGAGAGCAGCGGCGTGGATTTGGGGAGCGACGAGAGTTGTGAAAATAACGATGGAGAGCAGACGTTTCATGGTCCTTCTAGACTACTGCCAAACCACCTCATTAAATCAGGCAAAAAAATGACGAATTTCCCATAGCGGGAAATCCGTCACAGAATTTTCTAAATACTGAGAACGCTTAACGCAGCAGCGAACGGAGATCCACGGGAGGAGCTTCGTCCACGCCCGATCCGGAAACCGCGCGTTGAAGTTCTTCAAGATTGAAGTCCATGCGGTTCTCGTAAGTGCGCTCCATTTGATTTCTCAAACGCTGCTCAGCTTTGTACCACGCTTGCTTAAGGGACGAATCGTCGCAGCTTGCGAGCTCAGATCCGCGTGCGCCCCAACGAGCCTCGACGCAGTGGTAAGGATCGAAGGATAGATCGAAGAGTCTTTCTTGAATGTCTCCGAGGTTAAGCGCGACGTCGCGTCCCGCCGAGTTCTTGTAGGAAAGCGGACACGAAGCGTAAGAGTTATCGATGACTCCTCCCAGATCGCGTTTTAGGTCTGCCACGCTGCCCTTGTAATCAATGAGCTGTGAACCTTCGGCCGTGAGCTGAAGGAACTGCTGCACCTTCTTGTACGCTTCGTGGAAGGAGGTCTTCAGACGCGCGTCGCGCGAAGGGGTCGAGTAGGTTTCCCAGTCTCCATCAGTTCCGTAGATATTGTAGGGAAGCCGCTCGGGCTGCCCGCGATTATTCACACCCGCGACGATCGCTTCGTTTACGGAAGCAACGCGATCACGCGAATCGTAGCACAGAGCTTCGAGAAGGTTCTCGACTTCTTGCAAGGGTTCGAAGCGCAGGTTGCCTTCGGCGAGTACGACGCGGACGTAATCGTAGTAATCGTATTTCACGCCATCGCGCGAGAAGGTTCCTTTCTTCCAGGCGCCGTCGGGCGAGCGATCGGTCCCGTAGAACTGAGTGAGGCTGTAGTCCGCGATCTGCGCGTTCGGGCGGCCCATGATCGTGCCGTTCGTAGCGTAGACGATGGGGCGCCAGTTCTTGAAGCCGGCACCGCTCGTAGGACGCGAGCGCGCAAATTTCTCGCCATAGACGCCGCGGGTGATGGAGTTGTCGGGATGCGCGTCCATGAAACGAACCCGTCCGTCGGATTCGATTTTGTAGATCATGGCGACGTGGCCGTTCGGATCGTAGATGATCGTTCCGGGGCGGATGCTGCGACGATCGAGTGCGACCGAATAGAAGTCCGTGAAGAGATTGCCTTTGACGTCGTCCTCGGGCGGAACGCGGTACATCGCCGACGATGTGACCGTCATCATGTCGCTGATGGCTTTGTGAAGAGGCGTGTTGTTGGCTACGGATTGGCGAGCCACGACTTTATTGCCCTGGGGAGAGTAGCGAATGTCGCGCGTCTCGCTGCGAGCTTCAACCTTGCTCTCGTAGGAGTATGGCAAGTCGTTCATATAGGCGAAGTAAAGACGGAACATATACGGGAGACGCGAACAATCCGAGAATCCATTCTTCAGGAACGAAGGATTCTGGTCGCGGTAAGGATTTTCAGGGGCGTCGAAACAACGACCGGTCGTGTTGCAGTGGCTCTCGCCCATCTTTGCGATGAACGCGGAGTAAGCGGCCTCATCCGCATCGCTCCAACGATCTTTTTTGATGCGCCAGATTCCATCGGTGTGAGCCGAGGCCAACGTGGGAGCGAGAAGAAGAAGAACGCCGAGAAGCTTCAAAGATTTTTGCGACAGCATGCGGCCCTCATAGCGGAACGCATAATGCACTGCAACAAATTCTATTTGGGACTGCTCTAAAGTAACGAAATTACGCGGAAAGTGTCGATCAGACGCTCACTCCAAAATCGCGTAAGGCCTCGTTAAGCGTCGTTTTTTTATCAGTCGACTCTTTGCGCTCGCCCACAATCAACGCGACGGGAACATGATATTCGCCGCCGGGAAATTTCTTGGGGCGGGAGCCGGGAATGACCACCGAGCGCGGGGGTACGTAACCTTTGTACTCTTTGGCTTCGGACGAACTCACATCGATGATTCGCGTGGACGATGTGAGTACGACGTTCGCGCCCAGCACCGCAGCGGTTCCGATGCGCACGCCTTCGACGACGATACAACGCGAACCGAGGAACGCATCGTCTTCGATAATGACGGGAGCGGCTTGCGGAGGCTCGAGAACGCCGCCGATGCCGACGCCGCCGCTCAAGTGCACACGCGCTCCGACTTGGGCGCAGGACCCGACCGTCGCCCAGGTGTCGACCATGGTGCCTTCACCCACATAGGCGCCAATGTTCACGAACGAGGGCATGAGAATCGCGCCGCTCGAGACATGCGAACCGAAACGCACGACCGCGCCGGGAACCACGCGCACGCCTTTCATCTGTGAAAGGGTCTTGAGAGGAATCTTGTCATGGAAATGGAAGGGACCGACATCCATCTGCTCCATCGGACGAAGAGCGAAATAAAGCAGGATCGCCTTCTTGACCCAGTCGTTCACTTTCCAGCTTTCGGAGGTGAGATCATACTCGGCCACGCGTACGCTTCCATCGTCGAGCGCCGTGAGCGTTTCGAGAACCGCACTGCGAACGTTGTCGACTTTGAGAAGTTCGCGGTTTTCGAAGGCCTGACCGATGAGAAGTCTTTGATTGTCGTCCATCACGATTCTTTAGCTCAGAGAAAGCGCGGAGCCCAGTGAAAGCTTTTAACCGAGTTCATCGTTCGTGCCGGCGAAAAGCAGACCCGCAAGCAGGGAATCGCGATGCGTGCGCCAGGTCTTATCGGGACCAGAATCACGTTCGATCTCGAGGGTAATCGTAGGAATTTTGCGCTCCCAGCCGGCCCAGGTTCCGAAGGAGCCCGGAGTGGGATAACCGATGTCGTCCGTGATGATGTACTTGCACTCGTTGGCCATAACCTCGGCGAGCTTACGCGCGGGTCCGTTGTAATTAATCATCGGTTCCCAGGTGTGCATCGTGACGATGGCATGCGGAGAAAGCTTGCCGATGATCGCGATGAGCGTCTGGGCTTCGAACTCGGAACCCGCGCTCGGGCCGGGCTGATAACGTTCTTGGCGAGCGACCGGATCCCAATCTTTGGTGGGCATGTTGCGATTGAGATCTACACCGCGACCGTTCGTACGCTGATTGAGGGCACAACCGTCGGGGTTAAGTCGAGGAATCACCCACAGCGACGCGACGCCTTCGAGTTCGCGCCAGAGTCCGGAACGCACGAATTCTTCGACGAGGAAAAAGCCTTCCGGCTCGTCGCCGTGCACGCCGCCCATGAGCAAAAGATTCTTCGATCCGCGTGTGAGTTGGAAAAGCTCGATCTTGCGTCCGCCCTCGGTGGGACCGAAGGATTCGTAGGCGTGAGTTTTTATTTCTGGAGTCATCGCGTGCTCAAGTGTGCTGGGTCCGAAGCCGCTTGGCAAGTCCCACGATGATCTCAAAACGCTTCGCACTGAGCATGAAACAAGCGCCCCATTCGCAGAGTTCGAATTCCAGCCGCTCGTGTTCTACGACGAGGACTTCAGAGGGACGATAGCCTTTTTCTGCGCATTTCAGCAGGAACTCCCGTTTCTCTCCCGGGGGAACTTTGACCGCAGCACCGCGCGCGACGATCTCCAACTGATTAAGCATATACGTGAGAATAACAGGATGGCGATCGCTGATGCGAGCGCCGATCCGTAGATCCTTCCAAAAACTCTCTTCGAGATCCGCTCGAGGTCTGAGCATCAGCTCGCGGGCCACGACGCCCATGTAGGTGGAATAGGCCGACGGGTTGGCGCCGTCTTCGTCTTGCAGCTCGCTCCACGGGGTCCCGAAACGCGATGATTCGCGACGCCTCGGTAAGAGATTTCCTTCGGCGTCGCGGAAGTTTTTTTCGATCCAATCGATGCGACTTCGCGCCTCGCGATCGAAACGCATCTCAAGATCCAGAGGTAAGGCCGAATAAAGAGTTGCCGACTGCAACGCTTCGACGAGCGCAGCGTGGTCTTCGAGCAACGCTTCCTCGAAAGCCACATCGGCATAGTAAATATGCGCAAGATCCTCCGGACGCGGAGATTTCACGAGCAAATATTCCAAGGTCTTGAGAGCCGCTCCACGCAGACGCGTTGAGAAGAGCACGTCATCTGCCGAAAATGCATAGGACGCCTGAAAAAGTGCCGCGGCCATCCATGCATTCCACGAGACCAGGACCTTTTCGTCGCGCAGAGGAGCAATGCGTCGCTTGCGGACATCGTAGAGTTTTTGCTTCAGTCGTTTGATTTCCGGATTTGACCACAGCTCCACGTCTTGCGCGTGCTTAAGGCGAAGCACGTTCGTGCCTTCCCAATTTCCGCCCGGACGCACGTCGAAGATTTCCGAGAAGAGTCCTCCTTCAGAAATTCCGAGAGCTTGCGAAATTTCAGGTCGGCTCCACACGAAGAATTTTCCTTCGACGCCTTCGCTATCGGCATCCTGCGCTGCAGCCCAGGCCCCCGACTCGAGACGCATCTCCGTTTCCAAGTAGTCAAGAATTCCTTCCACCACCCCACGAGCGAGTGGCGAGCGCGTCGCGAGAAAA
Organism: Bdellovibrionota bacterium; assembly: GCA_039920645.1. Classification (GTDB taxonomy): domain Bacteria; phylum Bdellovibrionota; class UBA2428; order UBA2428; family UBA2428; genus CAMCVE01. The sequence continues at coordinate 10,646 of JBDSDI010000139.1, forward strand.
TCTTCGGCATAGGTCTGCACGAGAAGCGCCTGATCATAAAGCATCTTTTCGAAGTGCGGCACGTGCCACTCTTGGTCGGTGCTGTAGCGATGGAATCCTCCACCGAGATGATCCCACATTCCTCCGTAGGCCATGCCCTTTAGCGTCTGTTCTACGGCGTGGTTCAGAGAAAGCTTTCGTCCCGGATCAGTTGCGAGCTCCGCCGCGCGCAGAAGCGCCGATGTCGCGTGAGAACGTGGAAATTTCGGAGCGCCCCCGAATCCGCCCCAGATCGGATCGAAGTTTCTCAGTTGCAGCTCGCCAACCTTCTCCATCCAGGCGTGCCATCTGCGCGAGAAATCCTGCGATCCGAAACTTCCGGCAAGAGCCGCATCACCGGCGATTCCTTGTTTCATGTGATCAAGGACCTGTTTGCCCTGCGCTTCGATCTGTCGGGGATCCTGCGCCCACACGTGAGCGATATTGCTGAGCAGCTGGATGACCTGCGCTTTGGGAAAATAAGTTCCGCCGAAAAAAGGCGTGCGATCCGGAGTCGCGAAGATGTTCAGGGGCCACCCGCCGCGGGCGACCATCGTGTGAAGGGCGTCCATATAGAACTGATCGACGTCGGGATGTTCCTCGCGATCCACTTTGATCGCGATAAATGACGTGTTTAAAAGTTGGGCAACTTCGGCATCCTCGAAGCTCTCGTGCTCCATCACGTGACACCAGTGACAGGTCGAGTAACCGATCGAAATCAGGACGGGCTTGTTTTCACGTTTTGCCGTCTCGAACGCCTCGGGCGACCACGCCCACCAGTGAACGGGATTGGTGGCATGTTGCCGAAGATAAGCGCTTTTTTCCCGGTCGAGGCGATTCATTCGAGTCTCACAAAAAAACAATTTCTCAGTCCCGACAATGTGGAGTCTTCTCAATCCTACGAAATTTTCTTGCATTGCGTTGCTGTCTAAAGATATGACACTTTCACAATTAGAAGGAGGACATCAAATGTCTCGTATTGTGAAACAAATGGTCGTTCAAGTCTGTGTATTAGCAACCGTTATGGTTGGATGCAGCGTTTTCGCTTCCGAATTCGATCCTAAAACCGGCGAACTCGTAGCGCCCGACGCACTCGTCGTTCGTGAAGACGTTCACGGCGAACGCGTTCTTCTTACCGTCGAAAAAGCTCCCAAAGAACTCAAAACCGAAGCCGATATGAAGAATCTGGCGATTGCCGCTGAAAAAGCAGCTGCAACTGTCGACGCTTCCGAAGGTGGCGCTGAAGGTTCTGGCCCCAGCGAATTCGATAAGACCTCCGGAACGGCGGCGTGGTACTACTGGTACTACCCTAACAACTACAGCTATAACTACTATTACAGCTACGGTTGCTACAGCTATTACCCCGTCAGCTACTACAACTACGGCTACTACCGTTACTACTACTACTACCGTTGGTAATTGCTCGTTAGCATCGCTCGCGACAATGAGCTAACCTAAGACGCCGCGTGACCCGAAAGGGCACGTGGCGTTTTCTATTTGGAGATGAATGCCAACTGCCCTCGAAAAACTGCGCGGACAAATCCTGGTCGCGCCTTATCCCGACCTCGAGCCCCACGTGAAGCGTGGCTCCTTCATTCTTGTTTCTACGAACCTCGACCTCGCCGAAGTCGCACTGAAGATTGAGACCAACGACACGGCTTATATGAGCGGACTCATTGAATCCGGCTTGCTCGTGAAGTCGACCGAAGCCGACCTGAAAGACTGGAGACGCGATAAACGTTTCTTTAAGTTCCTCATCGTTCAGCCCTTCGTCGTCGCCCAATTCGTAATCCTGCCTCCAGCATCGGATCCCAAAGACCTTAATTGACACTCTGCGACAATTTCGCTAGCTCTAGTCTTATGATGAAGCTTAAGAGCAGTCTTTGGACCCTCACGGTCTCCGCAACATTCATTTTTTCAAGTACTTATGCACATGCTGAGCTGCGCGTGCGAAACGCGCGCGAACTTCGCAACAGCTACGGACTTTCGGAAGCCTCGCCTCGTATCGACGAGCTCAAAGGTCTCAAAGTCGCCATCCTCGACAACTCTTTTGAAGGCTTCTTGCAGAACCGCGACAGCCTTCCCGAGAGCGCGGAATTCATCCGCGGCCCTCTCAAAGTTCCACCGGTCGGAGGCTCCACCCAAAGCGCCGGTCATGGACTCCTCATGGCCCAAGTGGTCTGGGCGATGACGGGCAGTCATCCCGAAGGTCCAAAATTCTACCTCGTCGATGCCAACGGATTGAGCAACCTCAGGGCCGCGATCGACACCGTCATCAACCTCAAAGTCGATATCGTGCTCTACGCTTCGACGTGGGAGACGGGCGGCAACTATGACGGCCAAGGCTTCATCAACGCGGCTGTCACACGCGCCGCCCGCGCCGGGATTCTTTGGGTCAACGCCGCCGGTAACGACCACGGGATGACTTACACCGGCCGCATCTCGACCGATCCGAAAACCGGCGCACTTCGCCTTCCGGGCGACGGCGGTATGCTGAGCTTCACGAACAAGCTCACGAACAATCCCGTCAAGCTCACGCTGAGCTGGACCGACTACAAGAACGAAGAAAACGAGCAGACGCAAAAGGATCTCGATTGGGAACTTCAAGACTGGACCGGCAAGCGCGTCGCACTGAAAAATTTAAGCCAAGGATCGAAATCAACCTGCGGTGAAACTCCGAGCTACGCCCGTGGAGCACGCGAGAATTCGCTGCATCCTCGCGAACAGGACGAAGTTCAGCTTCAGGAAGGTGTCTACCACCTACGCGTTCTCGACTGTTCGGGGAACTTCGTACAAAGCGATCGCATCCGTCTCGTGGTGCAAAGCCCTAAAGGTGACTCTATCGAAATGCACGAAGCCAACGGCGCCTACGAGATCAACCCTCCTGCCGATAACGATAACGTGATCACGATCGGAGATCTTTCACCCGTGTCTTCTCGGGGCCCTACCCTCGACGGACGTATGAAGCCCGACTTCCGCATGCGCGACTCGCGCGTCGAAATGAGCGACGGTCTAAGCATCCCCATGGGCTCGAGCGTTGCTTCGGCGATCTTCGCCGGCATCGCGACCCAGCTCATGAGCCAAGAACCCCGCCTCTCCAAAGACACGCTCATTCGCTACCAGAAGAGATTGCTTTCAAGCCAAAGCCCTGCGAATGGCGTCGGTCCTGAGTGGCGCACGCCGGACGCGTCCGAATTGGGTCGCTAAGCCAATGCTTCTCGCCGCGCAAATACTTACGGGAGCGGTCGCGCTCCTCCATCTTTGGTTTTTGATTCTTGAAATGTTTCTGTGGCAGAAACCGATCGGCATGAAAACGTTCCGTCAGAACGTGGAAACTGCGAAGACGACCGCGGTACTCGCCGCCAACCAAGGGCTCTACAACGGATTTCTCGCAGCGGGACTCGTGACGAGTTTCGTGATCGGGAACGCCGAGACGGCCTTCGCTTTCCGTTGCTTCTTCCTCGGGTGCGTCGTCGTGGCCGGAATATTCGGAGCCCTCAGCGTCAGCCGTCGTATTTTCCTCGTCCAGGCCCTGCCTGCACTGACCGCGCTCGCTCTCAGCCTGCTTGCGTTTCGTTAAACCGTCAGAAACAGGTTTGTGTACATTCAGCAACGGTGTTGAGGCCGCTGCGACAATCGTCGTAACAAAGCGCTTTGTAGTCAGCGCACATCACACCTAGCGGAAACTGTTTCTTTACAAGGTCCGAGCATTCGCGGACCGTATTGAGCGTCTGGCGACAGTCGCGGAAAATCTTAATGGCTAGCTGGCCATCGGCGGCAACGCAGCGATCCGAGTTCGTCTCGGCCAAACAATACACGTGCGTCTTATCTCCGCCACGAATGAACGCATCTTCGCCTGGGTTGAGATAAAGATTTCCGGCGGATGCGGAAAAGGCCATCATGGAAAGACAGAAAGCGGCGGCGGTTTTGATCGAAAGAGTCGTCATCAGAATTTCTCCAGAGCTCACTTCTACTCGGTTCCTTCGATGAACCAAAATAAGAAATCTTCATTTTTTCCTTCATCCGCACGCCGTGTGCTGTGCTCAGGACTTGCCCCACTGGCACTCACGGAATAGCTTCGAGGTATGCAGTACTGGCTCATGAAATCCGAACCCGATTGTTATTCGGTCGATGACCTCAAAAAAGACAAGAAATCCCTTTGGACCGGAGTCAGGAATTACCAGGCGCGCAATTTTATGACCCAGCAGATGGCTCAAGGCGACGGCGTGCTTTTCTATCACAGCAACGCCCAACCGCCTGGCATCGCTGGACTTGCGCGCGTGTCGTCGGATGGAGATATCGATGACCCGACTCAGTTCCTGAAGAACGATGAACACTATGACCCCAAGGCCACGCGCGAAAAACCGATTTGGGGATGCGTGGAAGTGGAATGGATCGAGACCTTCCAGAAATACCTGAGCCTCGAGTTCCTCAAAGGAAACCCGAAGCTCGCTGATTTGGGCGTCTTAAAAAAAGGAACACGTTTATCGGTCCTCCCCGTTTCCGAGAAGGACTTCAAAGAAATCTGCAAAATGGCGGGAGCTAAGAAAGCTCCCTAACTGCATTTCGCCGCGAGCTTACTCGCCGAAGCCCGAAGGATAATTGGATCCACCGTTGCCGCCGCTTCCGGGCGTACGGTTCTTGCGACGTTGTTCGAAGTCTTGCTGAGCTTCGAGCGAAAGGCGCGTCCAAGGCTGAGCGGCAAGACGCTTGAAGCCGATGGGCTCCTCGGTCTCTTCGCAAACGCCGTAGGTATTATCCGCAAGACGTCTGAGAGCTTCCTGGACTTCGAAAAGCAGGTTCTTCTTGCCAACGAGCACGATTTGGCTGCGCTGAACGCTCTCTTCGTAGCTACTGCGATCGACTTCGTCGGGCGCGCTTTGGTCTTCGTTCTCTTGTTGAGTGAGTTCCGCTTCAAGTTCGATAATCTCGCGTTCGAGCGATACCGATTTATCGGTCAATTTAGCGTTCAGCTCGGTGAGCTGAGGCTTGGTGAGTTCTGAGGGATTTCCTGACATTTGCAGTCCCTACCTTTCCTAAAGTTGCCTAGGGATAGCTTTAAAGCCCCTCTTAGCCAAGTGAAAATTTCTTCATACCGAGACTGAAGGAGAATCGGAGACCAGAATTTTCCTTAAATAATCAAAGCCATAAAGACCTGTATTGTGTCCATCTGACCAATGGATTCCCAGAGCGTAATTGCCTACGGTCTGGATCTTCGAAGGATGCACGTCGGGTCGGATGTCTTCCCTACGGACCTTGCGAACGCCCGTGTTCTCGTCGACGCAGACAGCGCAAGGACAGAGATAACGGAGTTCTTTGTAGGCCATGATGCTGTGTTTTCCGTCGTTCCAGCTGAGTTTGAGCATCTTATGGGCTTCATTGGGCTCGGTGGCTATGACGATCGGCTTCTCGGTACGACCGCCAGAAACCAGCGTCGAGAGCTCGGCGGCCATGTTGTGGGCAAGCTCAAAGAAAAGCTTGGCCGAGGAGGAGTCGGGGCGACTGATGACGACGGGGATACCATTGTCACTATCCTCGAGGAGGAGAGGATCGAGTGGAAAGCGCTGAAGTACAGGAAGACTCAGTTCTTGGGCAACCTTGTCACCGCCACCCTGGCTGAAGAGGTGACTCTTATAATGGCACTTCGGGCATTCGTACTCGCTCATGTTCTCGACGAGGCCGAGAACGGGAACGCGAACCTGCTGGAACATTTTGAGACCGCGGCGCGCGATCTCGCTGGCGAGTGCCTGCGGTGTCATGACGACGATCGCAGCGCTGAGACGGATCGACTGCGCGAGCGTGAGCTGGATGTCACCCGTTCCCGGAGGCAGGTCGACGATGAGGTAATCGAGTTCGCCCCAGTCCACCTCGGAAAGGAACTGAGAAACGGCGCGCGAGGCCATCGGACCGCGCCAGACGATCGGAGCGTCCCCCCCCAAAAGCCCCATACTCATGCACTTGATGCCATGAATGACGGGTGGAGCGATTTTACCGTTCGACTCGATCGGGACATCGCGGAGTCCCATAAGTTTAGGAAGCGAGGGACCGTAGATGTCGGCGTCCATAAGACCGACTTTGGCACCCAGTTTTTGCAGCGCCACGGCGAGGTTCACTGCGGTTGTGGACTTGCCCACGCCGCCCTTACCTGAACCAATGGCGATGATGTGCGAGACCTTGGCGAGCGGGCTTCCCTCGGGACGAGGCACGGCGGGAACGATGACTGATGCGGAGCTCTGCGATGACGTCATACGCCACGTCATAAAACAGGCACATCAAATTGACGACAAGAATTCTGCGGAAAGCGGGCCTGTGATAGGGTTCTTCCATGGCAAAAGCTCAGTCTAAAATCACGCTCATCCGCGGCGACGGTATCGGCCCCGAAATCTCCGACGCCGTCATGCAAATCATCGAAGCCGCCGGAGCAAATATCGTCTACGACGAAGTCGAAGCGGGTCTCTGCAGCATCGAGAAGACCGGCCAGGGCATCACCGCAGAGTGTATGGATATCATTAACGTCAACGGTGTCGCTCTCAAGGGGCCGACGACCACTCCGGTCGGCGGCGGTCACAAATCGATTAACGTCACGATCCGTAAAGCGCTCGACCTCTATGTGAACTTGCGACCCATCAAGAGCATTCCCGGTATTGAGACGCCCTTTAAGAACGTTGATCTTCTCATCGTCCGCGAGAATATCGAGGACACTTACGGTGGCATCGAACACATGCAGAGCACCGACGTCGCCCAGTGTTTACGACTCATCACCCGAAGCGGATCGCTCAGGGCCGCGCGTTTTGCCTTCGAGACAGCGCGCAAGCTCAAGCGGAAAACCGTCACTTGCGTCCACAAGGCCAACATCATGAAGATCACGGATGGACTCTTCCTCGACGCGTTCCGTGAGGTCGCAGCCGAATACTCCGATATCCAGTTCAATGACATCATCGTCGATAACTGCTGCATGCAGCTCGTCACCAAGCCCCAACAGTTCGACGTGCTCCTGCTACCGAATCTCTTCGGCGATATCGTCAGCGATCTTTGCGCCGGGCTCATCGGCGGGCTCGGTATCGCTGCGGGCGCGAACATCGGAACGCGGGCTGCGGTCTTCGAGGCGGTCCACGGATCGGCTCCAGACATCGCGGGTAAAGGTCTTGCCAATCCTACGGCGATGCTTCTTTCCGGCGTGAGCATGCTGCGCCATCTCGAGCAACTCGACGTCGCTGATCGCATCGAGAATGCCGTCTTCAAGGTTCTCAAAGAAGGCAAATGGAAAACGCGCGATCTCGGCGGAACGGCCTCGACCGGGGAATACACACGCGCCGTAATCGCGAATTTGTGAGGTGAAAGATGGGACTCCTGAACGATAAAGTAAAACTTGTTGGCTTCGACGTTTTCGTTGTGAACCAAGGCCTTCCGAAAATCCCCGAAAAAATCGAAGGCCTCACGCTTTCGCTGATTTCCAACCGCGGTACAAAGGTCTGGCCCGGCCCAACTCCGAACATCAATCTCACTGACGTCCATCGCTGCCGTTTTATCGACGCGTCGAGAGCTTCGCTCACGCATGCCGATGCGCTCAAACTCCTGGCGGGAATCGACAAGGCCGGTTTCGAATGGGTCCACGTCGAGAAGCTCATCGAGATCAACGGCAAAGCCGGATTCTCGAAAGCCCAGGGCGAATGAGTTAGAGCCTAAAGCTCGAGGAGAAGGTCGCGAGCCTTAAGGGTCTCGACGCAGTCTACGAGCAGGCCGTTACGAAGCGTCATCTCCGTGACGAAGATGTCTTCTTCTTTGAGCCATGCGAGCACTTCGCTGAGGATGATCGCACCGGGAACGAGCACGCGCGCGCGACTCGGCGCCAGTCCGTAAATACTCTGGAGATTCTTACTGTCTTCGTGGAAGGAATGCTCGATCCAATCGTCGAGATCCGTCTTGTGGATTACGGCGTTCTTCTTCGTCGCGCAGAGAATTCCGCCCAGGCTCTGGATGGCGCCGGCCGAACCGACGAGGTATTCGAAGCTACGAGGCGGCTTTTTTTTGCGAAGACACGCACGTACGGTTTCCCGCAACTTCGCTTCGGCGCCTTTTTTCTTGCGAACGGAATCCCACTTTAACGAGAGACGGACCGAGCCTATCTGGAAGGATTCCTGTTTGAGAGTCTTCCATCCCCGACCGAACTGAGCGACTTCGGTGCTGCCGCCGCCGATGTCGACAAGCATGCCGCGGTCGACAAACGGATACTCCCATTCAAGCCCTTGAGCGATCACGCGCGCCTCTTGGATACCCGAAATTACCTGAATCTTGAGACCGATTTTAGCATGGACCTCTTTAACGAAATCAGCGCCGTTGCGGGCATCCCGCAATGCGCTGGTTCCCACGACGCGCACCAAGGGCATGTTGAAGCGCGAAAGGTTGTCGCGCATACGCTTGAGCGCTTTAAGCGCCATGATTTTATGGCGATTCGAGATCAGCTTGGTTTCGAAAACGGAGCCACCCAGCTGAACCGGATGACGTTCTTTATGAATGATTTTGAAGGGGACCTTGCGACGCATGCCCACGTACTGAGCCACGGTCATCTTGAAGGAATTGGATCCTAAATCCAAAACCGCAAACAGCATTGCCGGTCAGGCCTCGGTCTCGTTCAGAGCATCCTGAAGCGCTTCAATGAAAGCGGTGAAGAGATCGCGATGGCGCGAGTCTTCGAGAGGGAATTCGTAGACGTTTGAGCCGCGAACGACATCGATCGCCATTCCGAGGATCTTTTTGAATTTTTTGGGAAAGGATTCGGAGTTCGCGATCGCTTCGACCTTCACCTTGGAAAGGGTGATCACGCCGATCAAAGGATCTTCTACCGGCAGGAGCTCGCAGAAGACTTCTTCATCGAGGAGGCCGGCACAAACCCAGCCGCTTTCCGCGTTTTTCCAACGCCAGTCGAGACGAAGCCCCGCGGTACGCAAACTTTGCATCGCGGAATCGAGGGAACGGAACTGCTTTCCGGGGAGCATTCCCCGGACGGTGCTGATAGAGGGTTTGACGGATTTTCTTTTGAGCGGGTGCGAGGAGGAAGAGGAGGTCGTCATTGCGGCCCAAGGTACCTCTCCTGGCCCTCTCTTTCCAGAACATTATCCGTGAATTCAGCCTCGGATGAGAGTATCTAGTTTCGATCACCATGATCGAAGCTTTCCACCTCAGAGAAAATCGTGCTCTGATTGAAGCCAAGTGGCGCGAGAAACGCTTGCTGACGAGCGAGGTCCTCGCTCAGAATCCCCTGCGAGCCCTCCAGCCCGACAGCACGGGCGGTCGACTGCGACTGGACCTCATGTGGAAAGAAGGCCTCATCGGCATTCGCGACGAGAATGACTCCTTCACGGAGATCCGTGAGCCCGATTCCGCCCATCCCCGCATCCGCGGCATGATGAATCTTCTTCTTCAAGATCCTCTTCCCGTCACGAGAGCGGGCCTGCGCTTCCGCTATTCGACCCAGGAAGATCTCTGCGGCCTGTGGATCGACTGCTCTAACGAAGAGATCAAACAGCTCAAAGACGAAGCAGAGTGGCTTAAACGTGCTCTAACGAAACGACATTGGATCGTCGAGGCCGGCCAGAAAGGCAAGGAGTTCGCACGAGAAGAAAGCGGAGAACTTGTTTTTCGCGAAGCCCGGCCTCACGTCTGGCTGGCAAGTTTCGACTCGAACAACGACGAAATCCTCCTCAATTCGAAGATCCACCTTTTCTCTCAGCCCGGTCCCGAAGTGAACCGCGCTATGATCGCCTGCGGTTTCGAGCTCCTGGAACTGTTGAAAACACCTCCGCAAAGCTGGGCCGAGTTCGGCGCGGGCTACGGAAACCTCACCGCGGCGTATGCCTCTTACTTTCCGAAAACCGACGCGTGGTCCTCCGAAATCCATCCTCTTGCCGTGGAATGCCTCCGCCTGAACGGCGCGCGCTTCTTCCCGCACATCGAACTCATGCTCACGTCGGCGAAGCTCGAATCCCTCGATAAGCGCGCCGATCTTTGGATTCTCGATCCTCCGCGCCCTGGATTCCCCGAACTTTTCGACGGGCTCGCGACCCAACCCGAGATGAAGCCTCTATCGGTGCTCATCTATCATTGCCACTCCAAAGGGCTCATCGGCGACACCACGCGCCTGAAGAACCTTGGATACAAACTTCAGGAATGGTCCTGCGTCGACGCCTTCCCTGGAACCCCCTATCACGAGGTCATTTCTCTATGGAACTTATCGTAAGCTGTTCACCGGGTCTCGAAGCCCTTCTCTGCGAGGAGATCAAAGAACTTTGTCCGCGTCTCGAGCCTTCGGCCGAACACGGCGCGGTTCGCATCCCCGAAACCGACACGATCGAAGACCTGGAGTTGCGTGAGATCTACCTCAAGAGCCGTCTCGCATCGCGCATCCACATGAGTCTGCGCGAGTTCTCGGCAACGAACGCCGCGATGCTCTACGACCAGACCCGTCGAATCGCATGGCAGGACTTCCTGCCTCCCGAGAAAAGCTTCATCATCCACACGCGTGGAGAGGCCGACGCTTTCGATCTGCGATTCGCGAGCCTCAAAGTCAAAGACGCCATCTGCGACGAGGTCCGCAAGCATTTCCAAGGCGAGCGTCCGAACGTCGACAAAGAGCACGCCGATTTTCGCATTGCACTCTTCTTCCGCAAAGGTCGCTGCGAGATCTCGCTGGACCTCTCGAGCGACGTCCTTCACCGTCGCGGCTACCGCGTCGATGCAGGTGAAGCGCCGATTCGCGAAAACCGTGCTGCGGCCCTGATTCGCATCACCGAGGCCAATGCCGGAGAGAACGAGGACGCGCACGATCCCTTCTGCGGTTCGGGCACGCTGCTTATTGAATGGGCTTCGCGCAAGCTCGGCGCACCGCGCTCGCTGGTCTTTCACGGCGACGATCCACTCTTCAAGCTGCGTCCTGAACTAAAAAAAGATTTTGAGAAAGCTCATAAAGAGCTCATGTCCGAATATCGCAAGCGTGTCGAAGAACGCGCGTCGGCAAAACAGATTCTCGTTCGGGGCAGCGATCTGTCGACCGAAGCACTCGAAGCGGCTCGCAAGAACCTCAAGGCCGCCGGCCTCGAAAAGATCTCGAAGCTCGAGAAGGCCGATGCGACCACGCTCCAAACGACCGCACGCGTGATCCTCGCGAACCCTCCTTACGGCGAGCGTCTTCAGGACACGGACGCCGCAGTCGAGCTTCTCAAGACCTTCGGCCGTCACGTCAAACACAAGCTCGGACCTTGTACCCTTGGCGTCGCTCTCGCCAAGACCGGACTCACGAAACATCTCGGATTCAAACCCGACGTAAAAATGTCCGTCGAAAATGGACCGATTCCGATCGAGCTCTCGGTGATCCGTATCTACGAAGGGCGCGCTCCTCGCCCAACCTTCGCGGAATAATTGAGAGGTTGTTTTTAAACCGTTGCGTCCGGATCCTTAGGCAGCTCGAGACGCGGATACAAGCGCGGTACTTCGCCGAGCGGAGTGCCGGGGCTCAAACGTTGAGAATGCGCCGACCACGGAAGGATGTCGGGATCTCCGCTGAAGCCCAGAGCGACCCTGAGTTTCCTTGATCCTTCGGGTAAAACGCTTCTCATCACCACCGACAACACGGAAAGCGCATCGATCATCGTGCCCAGTACGGATTCAAGGCGCTCCTTCTGAGCGGGATCCTTGGCGAGCGACCACGGTTTGGTATCATTAATGTAACGGTCGCAGGTCGCGACCGTCTCGGCAAAAGTCGCGAGCGCGATGTGGTAGCGGGCATTATCGAAATCCTCGGAGAACTTCGCAGGCAGTGCGTTGACCTTCTCGAGCAACGCCCGGTCGTCCGCCGTACGGTGAGCCGCCGTGGGAACGGCCGCACCCAAGTTCTTGTGCACGAGGGTGAGTGTGCGCGAGGCGAGGTTTCCGATGCCGTTGGCGAGCTCGGAGTTCGCACGGCTGATGAACGATTCCCAGGTGAAACTGGCGTCCACTCCGTAGGACATGTCACGCATGAGAAAATAGCGGAAGGGCTCAGCGCCGAAGGTCTCGTAAACCTTCACGGGATCGACCACGTTGCCCAAACTCTTGCTCATTTTGAGACCCGCGGTAAGCCAGAACCCGTTGACCTGAAGCTGTCGCGCGGGCTCGAGACCGAGGGCAAAAAGCATCGTGGGCCAGTAGACCGCGTGCGTCTTGAGAATATCTTTGCCGATGAGATGTCGCGATTCTTTCCATAGATCGGCGCGGAAACTCTTCTCTTCGGCGATCGGATGCCCCGTATACCCCAGTCCTCCGAGGTAGCTCAGCAACGCATCGAACCAAACGTAGGTGACGTATTTATCGTCGAAGGGAAGCGGGATTCCCCAGGTAAGACGCGTTGTCGGACGCGAGATACAGAGATCTTCGAGAGGTTCCGAAAGCATCGCGAGCGCCTCTTTCATGTAATGATTTGGAACAATCGCATCGGTGTGCTGACGGTAGTACTCGAGGGTTTTTGCGCGGTATTTCTCCATGTTGAAGAAGTAATTCGACTCTTCGCGGATCTCCGGAGGACGCTGATGATCGGGACAAAGACCGTTCGCATCCCATTCGAGGTCGGTGCGGAAGCGTTCACAACCCAAGCAATATTTACCCGTATAACTGGAGAAGCGGATATCGCCTTGGTCCTTGAGACGTTGGAGAGCTTCTTGCACTAGTTTCCTATGGGAAAGCAGCGTCGTTCGATAGGAAATATCGGGCTGAAGTCCGAGAAGTTTCCAGGCGTACGTAAAGAGACTCGATGTCTCGTCGACGAATTCCTGTGGAGATTTACCTGCTTTTTCGGCAGATTGCGCGATCTTCTCACCGTGCTCGTCGGTGCCCGCGAGGAAGAAAGTATCGCGTCCTTGCTGCAAGGAATAGCTCTTGAGAGTGTCTCCCAAGATCGTCGTATAAGCGTGGCCCAAGTGGGGTTTCGCATTCACATAGTAGAGGGGAGTTGTGATGTAGAGGGGTTTTCCCATAGGGGAATTAAGCTTTCTTCCTGCGTGTCGGTCAATGCGCCTCTATGAAAAAAACGTGAAAAATTCTTCGCGCCCTATTGCAAGAGTGAAAAATGAGTTAGAAATAGGAATTAAGAACGATCCACTAGAGGAGAGATTAGGGATTATGGCAAAGAAAACTACCAAGAAAACCGCAAAACCCGCTAAGAAAGCTACGGCTAAAAAAGCAACTGCAAAAAAAGCAACTGCTAAGAAAGCCCCTGCTAAAAAGGCAACCGCCAAGACGGCAACTGCTAAAAAAGCTACTGCCAAGAAAGCTCCTGCAGCTAAGAAAGTTAAGACGAAGCGCAAGCCTAATCCTGCTTTCATGAAGCCCTTCAACCCTAGCGAAAGCCTCGCTGTCGTTGTTGGCGCGAAGCCCCTTCCCCGCACCGAAGTTACCAAGAAACTTTGGGCATACATCAAGAAGAACGGTCTTCAAGATTCCAAGAACCGCCGCATGATCAACGCGGACGCTGCTCTGAAGGCAGTCTTCAGCGGCAAGGCTCAAGTCTCGATGTTCGAGATGACCAAGCTCGTCAGCAAGCACCTCTCGTAATTCGAGAAGTCGCGCTACTGGCGATCTCAACCCCGCTTTCCGCAAGGAGAGTGGGGTTTTTCTTTTTTGAAGGCGGAGACGCCATTCGAAACTTAAAAGGAGAGCGAACACGACGTCGTGTTCAACGCGCGCCGAGGGTCTTGAGGAACTGCAGTGCCTGATGGGCGTCGTTGAAAAACTCGACCTGCCAGGCCTTGTGTTCGATCTCCGTTGCCCAACCACAGTGCTCGCCGACGAGGATGGCGTAACCTTCGCGTTTGAGCGCTTCTTCAACCGCTGGCCGGTCCAGAAGATCGTCGCCAATCACGACCGGTTTAAACGTTGTAGCGGGACCGAGCTGCGCTTCAACGTCGCGAAGGGCAAATCCTTTGTTGTATTCGGTCGACAGGAGTTCCGCGCCGCGCGCGCCGACGTGCCAGATCCAGCCCTTAAGACCCACCGGCAGAGGGTTCGCGACGATGAACTTCTGAAGTTCGAGCATGTTCACATTCTGATACGGTGCGATTCGCAGGCTGGACGCTTTGATCTCGAGGCGTAGACGGCCTTCGCCCTCGAGGCATTTTTGGTAATGCTCGATGAGATGCTTCGGAAGTTCCGGTCCCACGAGCGTGCTCGTCTTGGCGTGCGCATCCCAGCGCATCGAACCCTGGATGAAATAACCGGAGAAAAGAAGATAATCTGACAGCACCGATCCCAGGGATTCTACGCGTCGTCCCGTATTCCAATACACGCCGCCACTCTTCTTCGCGAGTGATGCGACAACGTCGTAGATCTCTTGGGGATCGTAGCCTTGGCCTTCCCATACCTCGAGATGCGGACACAATGAACCGTCAAAATCCAAGAAGAAATAGAGATCTTTGAAGGATGCGTCTTGGAGTTTCAACTACGTATCATGGTAGCATGATCTTCATAGGAGGAAAAATGAGCAATCAAAGCAAGTTTTTCGTACTGACTCTTGTTCTCGCGGGCCTTGCCCCTCAAGTCGTCTCCGCAGCACAATCACGTGCCGGTATGGCCCACTATGTCGGCAGCGGTCTCGCTTACCCGACCCTCAACCACGCTCTGTTCGTGAACCCGACCGCGCTCGTGGACTCGCCCCTCACAAGCCTACAAGCGTCCTACATGCTCGATCCTGGAAACGTCCACAGTTCGATCACAACCGGCGGCGGCACGGCGGGGTTTGGTATTGGCTACCGTCAGAACGGTTCGAGTTCCACAGAGGAATTCGGACTCGCGGGTCGCATCAACATCATGACTCTCGGAGCGACTCTGCGCACGCATGAATTCCAAGGCCTCGACGGCGACCTCGCTGCCACCTTCGATTTCGGAGCAATGAGACTCACCGCCATCGGACGCGGGGCCAATCAGGGCTTCGATCGTGCCGACGTCGGCCTCGGATTCACCTCAGGACCTTTCAGCCTCGGAATCGACGCGAAAAAGCCTCTCGCTGCAGGCGACGAAAGCTACGACTTCGATGTCGGTATGTCCGTCAGTGACGGGCGCATTTCGGCTGGATTCGGTTACACCTTCGCCTACAATGGTGCGAGCATGGTTGCTGGCGATATTCACTCCGGTCTGAGTTTTGATGTCACGAAGGGCGCCGCTCTCGAAGCGTTCTACAAACCCTCGACGCAGGAATGGAGTCCCGGAGATTGGGTGCTCGGCGCCCGCTTCCAGCTCTAATCTTTATTGCGTCAACATTAAGGGCGCTCTAGGGTCACGGCCCTATGAGCGCCCTTCGCATTTCCGCACCGATCGTAATTTTCGTGCGACCCCAAGCCGCCGGAAATATCGGAGCACTCTCGCGCGTGATGTCGAACTTCGGCGTCTCCGAACTGCGTCTCGTGGGTCCTCGTCCCGCTGACTCCGACAACGACGATGAGTTCTCGAAGATGGACTGGGCGCTGTCCTGCAAAGGCTCACGCGTTCTCGAAACCGCGACCCGCCACGCTACGCTTCAAGACGCGCTCGAAGGCCTTCACATCGCACTTGGAACTTCTGGAAAAAAGGACGGCTTTTTTGAACTCGGTTACGCACGACCCTTCGTCTCGCCCACGAAAGCGCTTGCGGACCTCGATACCGAAATCGCATCGTCGCCCGAACCTCTGCGCTGGGCGCTCGTGCTCGGTCCCGAGGACGACGGCCTGAACGCCGAAGAGGCCTCGCTCTGCAAACAACTCGTGCATATCGCGACGGTCGACCAGAATCCCTCGATCAACCTCGCGATGGCCGCGGGACTTTTTCTTTATCATTGGCACCTGCTGAATCTCGGTGAGATCTCAAACATGGCACCCTCGACCGAAAAAGCGATGGTGGCCGGTGCTCAATCTTTTCCCTTAGAGCCCGGCGATCGCCTCGCGACGCTGGATGAAAAGGAAGCCTTCCTCGATTACGTCGTCGAAGCGCTAAAACTTACGCAGTTCTTCAAGACTCCAGATGTCGTGGCGTCACGAGCGCGGCTGCGCCGCTGGCTCCAAAGTTCTCAGTCTCCGCTGATGGATCTCAGGACGCTCTTCGAGGCCGTCTATCAACTCAAATGTTGGGGACAAGGCCGCTTTGAGGGACGCGATTTCCTGAAGAAGAGATCCTAGCGTCGGCCGAGGCAGCGCTCGAAGGCGTCGTAGGCTCCAGCGCAGAAGCGTTGCGTATCCATGCGCGGCAGATCGAACTGCACGGGGAACGGCCCTTGAATAAGCTGCCACTTGATAGCCCACCCGCTCGGAAGCTCGAACCCATTAGCTCGCATTTTTTCGACGGCGGCGTTATTCGCTGCGACCGAGGATCTTCAGGATGAACGCCAGGTCCCGCGCGCGTTCCTTGTAAGCGTCATAGCGACCCGATGCGCCTCCATGACCTGCGTCCATGTTCACGTCGAGTAAGAGCGGATTCGCGTCGGTCTTGAGTGTGCGGAGTTTCGCAACGTATTTCGCAGGCTCCCAGTACATGACCTGACTGTCGTGAAGCGAAGTTCTGACGTAGATCGCGGGATAGGCACCCTTTTTGAGATTGTCGTAGGGGGAATAGGCGCGCATGCGATCAAATGCGGGCTTCTCGTTCGGATTACCCCACTCTTCGTATTCTCCGACCGTCAGTGGAAGGCTCGCATCAAGCATCGTGTTCAATACGTCGACGAAGGGGACGTGCGACAGCACGCCGCGGAAAAGATCCGGGCGCAGATTCACCACGGTGCCCATCAGAAGGCCGCCGGCGCTACCGCCTTCGATGAAGACCTTGTCTTTCGCGGCGTATCCTTGTGAGACCAGGTACTCCACCGCGGCGTTGAAATCGGTGAAGGTGTTCATCTTCTTGTCCATCTTACCGGAGTCGTGCCAGGCCTTGCCATATTCCCCACCACCGCGAATGTGTGCGATCGCCATGACGAAGCCACGGTTCAGGAGCGCAAAGCGCGAGGCCGAGAAAGAAACGCTGATGGGATAACCGTAGGAACCGTAAGCGTAGACGTGTGCGGGATTTGTGCCCTTTTTGAAAAGATCCTTCCGGTAAACAAGCGAGACGGGAATCTTAGCTCCATCCTGGCCCGTGGCGAAAACGCGCTCGATCTGGAACTGCGTCTTGTCGTAGGGCGTAGGCGGTTTTTTTTCCTTCAGGAGTTTAGATTTTCCGCTGGCGACGTCGAGCTCGTAGGTCCCCTCGGGCGAGATAAAGGACTGGTAACCGTAGCGGAAAACCTTGCTGTCGTATTCGGCGTTCTGCATGGGATAAATATCGTAGGCGGGTTCGGGAAGCTGAACGAGGTAGGGTTTCTGACCTTTGGCGAAAGGGAAAACGTGAAAGCGCGGTAAACCTTCGGCCTGTTCGTGTACAATCATGAAGTCCTTGAAAACGTCATGATCGGTGACCGCAATATCTTTGTTGTAA
>JBDSDI010000140.1:0-14804 GCA_039920645.1 Bdellovibrionota bacterium
AGGAGGAAGCTGGAGATTTGTGTGGGCGAAGATGTCGGCAAAGCTCTGAACGATTTGTCTAATTAAGATGACTCCAAAGTTTGTTCCGCAAATAAAAACCCAGAGAATCATAAAAGCATTTCGCACAATCGTCTCAACCGGGTGCTCGCGGACCGTGGTAGAGACATCCAAAATTCGATCGCTGTGATGAACCAAATGGAATTTCCAGAGAGTTGGCATGCCATGCATGCAGCGGTGGTAGATATATTCGAAGAAATCCATCATGAAAAATAGCGCGATATAACGGACTACGATTTGCCGGTGGCCAGGAATAAATTGAATGAGGCCCCAATGATTTGCCTTAACCCAAGAAGCCATGGCCATTAGAAAGACAAACATGAATATTTGAATGGGCAGTGCGGTCGTCACAAACAGTGCATTTGCAGTGGTATGTTGCAACTTGCGCTTCCAAGGCTGCTCGGCAATAACGAGTTCAAGCACCCATAGTCCGAAGATGATAATCGCAAATACCAGAGTCTCCATTGTTGCAAAGTGAGTTCTAAAAAAGTTTATAAATAAACCACTATGCATAATATACTCTCTTAGAGGTCTGATTGCTTCGATGAAACTTGTAAGGGCAACCTACCACAGCACGGCTTTAAAAAAAGCGTCTCTTTGATAATGTCCAATGACACCTACTGGGCTAAGCCGACCGACGTTCGCCCCAACCATACGATGATTTCGTCTAAAAATTCTTCCCTCTTTGTAGATGCTGTAGACGAGTCTCTTGTTCACGAAAGCTCTCGCATTTAGCCCGTAAAGCCGCCGATAGCCTTAGCGATCGCAGTCGTCGGCATCCAGGTAAGCGGTGAGGCTTTGCGGCGGGTCGTTGAGCGTAGCTGACACGATTTCGAATTGCGGGGCGACCCAGGCGGGCATTGCGACATTACTCAATGACACGCCTGTGTTCGCGAGACCTGATTCGCGACCAAGCCGATCGAAAATCATGGCAACCGTCGCGGCGCCGTCGGATAAGCGTGGCTTCGCGAGGGCCAACAGGGTGGTTGCGCCTTGGCCACTGCGGCCGAGCTTACGGTCGGTCGCGATGATCTCGTCTTTGTAGGCATAGGCGCGATTGATTTCGGCGAAGACCACGTCTTCGATCGTTCCTTTGAACTGCGCGGTGAATGCGGGGTCGGCGAGCAGCTTCTTCGTAGCCGCCGTTACGTCGGTAATCAGCTGGCTTCCATTGGCGTGGTTGATGTTATCCGTCTCGAAGAACTTGTGGATGCCGACGTCGCCCGTTTCTTGGCCGTCGTAATCCTTGGTGACGTGCAGGGGTTGCGACAGGTCACCGATATAGTGCGACATCGTGCCGGCGAGTTGAAGGCCGGTGACCAAGTCACCGGCCTTTAAGGCCGCGAGGGCCATGTCGTAGAGTTGTCGCACGCGCCACGGAGCGGTGCCGTTGGTCGTGAGAGTTTGTGCCGAATACGTCTGAAGCGCATCCTTATAAGCGTGTGGGAAAAGATCGAACTGGTTTGAGTTCGAATAATAGGAGTCAGGTTGGAACCAATGGTTCGGTTTTTCGTCCTGTACATTCGGGCCTTTTTTCCATGCGTCGTCGGGCACGTTCGTCAGCACGCCAATGGTGGTCGAGTTCGCTGACCAGAAGAGACCGTTGTGGGGAACAAGTTGGGAGCCGATCGTGGCCAGGGTCTGGTGTCCGAGGTGACCCCACGCCTCAGCAACTTGGGGAACAGCAGCCAGGGGAAGCGTCAGGTACGCGATGATTCCTATACTTTTCAGTTTCATGCAGTCTCCTTGAAATTGTGAGTACGGGTATATCTGCGGACTTCGATCTTGACCCCTGAAATTGTCATTACAAAGTCAGGGGGGGCCTACCGATTTCGGTTTTGATTGGAAGAAAAATTGGATTTGAAAAAACGATGTTCCGTCGAATTCGACAGGAAATCTTAGTGGTGGACCTGAACGGGATCGAACCGATGACCTCCTGAATGCAAATCAGGCGCTCTCCCAACTGAGCTACAGGCCCACTATTTTTTGGACTTTCTACGTCTATCGAGGGCCTCGCGGGCTGTCAAGGCGACGGCCCGAAGAGTTCAAATTTTACTCGGAAACGGGCATCAGCAGGCTCATAGCGCTTCCGTTGACGTCCTTACGGAACTCCCGGAGCCCGGAAGACTTCACTTTGCCGAAGAGTAAATCCAAATTGATCGAGCTGAGTTCGCTTTTCTCGAAGGCCGGATCGCTCTTTTGTTTGCCGGTCATACTGCCGCTAACGGGCATGCCTTGATCATCAAGGCCGAAGTCGAGCTTGATGTCGGCATAGAAAGGACCTTTGCTTTCGCTGCCCATCGTAAGGTGCTCAATGTGAAGGCGGGATTTTTGGTAGGAGCCTGCGCTGCTGACTTTCTCAAAGGAGAGGGGCGGCAGCGAAGCGAAATCGCTCACGAGGGCGGGAGTTTGCAGATTGGTCGCCGTCAGATCCCAGGAGAGAGCCATCCCCTGAGAAGGGTTGCGGAATGAATCCGCGTGGACGTGGCCATTCAGAAGTCCCGAAAGTCCCTTGATTGACGCGAAACTCGCGACGTCTTCGGCCGAAACGTCGTCGAACTGGATATCGGCGCTCGTGGAATCGAGATTGTAGAGTGGAGCGCGGACGACCACGAAAATCGGAGCGGCGCTCTGCCCGATATCGCAGCGGATAGCGACCTGAATGCGCAAGAGAAGAAGCGCGAGGATCTTCGGGCTCACAACGGGTTGCAAGCACTGGAAGAATTGTCCGGTGCGAGGCGAGGTCACTTCGAGGCGTTCGGCTTTCAGGCCAATGAGGCCGCCGGAGATGAGACCCGTTTTGAGGCCGAACCCGAGACGCGGATTGGAAATGCGCACGTCCATGCGCAAAGCCCGCGAGAGGGAATCGTTCAAGCGCGATTCGAGGCTTTCGATCGGAAAAAAGAATATGAGTCCCGCGATGAAACAGGCGAAGGCGAGCAGGCCCTTCATGCGCGGAGTCAGCTTGAAGTTGAAGTTAAAATTGAAGGGAATCTCCCGCCCAAAAATACGCATCAGTCGTTACCGTTATATTCTTCATCGCTTGTAGGTGGAGGAGGGGGAAGGGCATCGAGGGCTTCGTTGTTCTCGAGCGATTCAAAATCCGGCAGACCTTCTTCGCTGGTGGAATGCGTGTTCGGAGGATAGTTGTCGAGATTCGGATTGCGAGGACGTTCGGTGGGGATCGCGTTGTCGAAGCCGCCCGAAGAGGTCTCGGAAGGAACTTTGATCGGTCCATTGCCTTCGTCGTCGGAACCATGGATGTTGCGAGGGCTCGAGCGTCGTCCGCCTCCACCTCCGGCCGAAGCATAATCCTCGCCGGAATCTGCCCCGCCCGCGCCGCCGTGGTGCGAGAGAGTCAGACTCATGGTGAGTTTTTTCTCGTCGTCGGGATGAACTTTCATGGAGAGAATCTGACTTGAGACTTTAGGGTACCAGCCATCGATCTGATAGAGGATCGCCTGGGCTTGGCGCAGATTGAGTTCCGGAATGTCGAGTTGCATGTGAGAATTGGAGGACCCGAGGAACTGATAAGAGCCTTCGGGGAAACCCAGCGTTCCGAGATAAGACTTAAGGCTGTTCGCAGCTTCTTCGGGCGTGTTGGCGGCGAGCGGTTGCCAATCCGAAGGAGGGGATGCGGGCCGGGGTTGTGTTTCGACGAGCTCGTTGAAGTGTTTCATCTCAACGAGCAGCGAGCGTTGGTCGCCGATGCGGTTCTTGGTGCTCCAGAGGCCGACCAGCGGGCTTAGCGTGAAATAAGCGACAATGAACAGAACGAGAAGGCGCGCACCTGCGATGGCCCATTTTTGGTGGCGCGCTTCGAGACTTTCAAAACGATTGAGAATGCGGTCGTAGTACGGTGAAGTTTCGATCTTAGCAAGGCCTTCGAGGATGATGGCCTTCAGTCGGTCGAGATATTCGAGAAGCGTCGCAAACTGGTTCATCTTACGGCTCCCTTTGATGTGTCGCTCGGCAGGAGTTTCGCGTTCAGGCGAATGGTCTCGCCCGATCCTTGCGGCGTCTTTTGGAAATCCGAATATCCCCAGCGCTTAAGGCCCGCCATGTACTGATCGACGTCGGACGGAAGCTGGGTTCCGCTCGATCCTTTCGCGGGTGCGACGACCGCCTTCAAAAGCGTGTCCTTGGTGCCGTACTGAACTTCGAGCTCGATGATTTTGACTTGCGAGGGAGCGCCGACCGAGAAATCCTCGAGGATCGCGACTTGCGGACGCGGCCCCATGTCACTCGCCGGATTGGTCTTTGGGGCCTTCTTTTTTCGCAGGCCTTCGTAGATCTCGCGCGCTCGATCGGGATCGCTCACGAAACTCGCGGCGCGAGTTCCCATTCCGTTGTCGAGACGCCGGAACTCGGCGACGAGATCGCGCTCGACGGCTTGTTGTTGAAAAGTAGCGAGGTAGCTGCCGAGCATTCCGTAGAGCCACATGAAAACGAGCGTACAGCCCAGCAGCGCAAAGGCAGGTTTGAGTTCGGGACCCGTAAGACGCTGGAAGGTCTCCGTAAGAAGTTTTTTGTTGGGGCTCGTCGTGCGGCGGAAGTTCAGCCAGGCGTGCGGTGCTTTTTGGGAGAAGGCGCTCGCGATGGCGATGGCGGTCGCGAAACTTTTCTGGTTCGTTGGTGAAACGACGGCGTCATGCGCATCGAAACTATGGAAGAGCGGCCAGACTTCGACCTTGATGCGAAGTTCGTGCTCAAGGAATTCCCTGAGGCCCTGAATGCGGCACATGCTTCCCGTGATGTAGAGA
The DNA here is from genome assembly GCA_039920645.1 of Bdellovibrionota bacterium. Classification (GTDB taxonomy): domain Bacteria; phylum Bdellovibrionota; class UBA2428; order UBA2428; family UBA2428; genus CAMCVE01. The sequence goes on from JBDSDI010000140.1 coordinate 4,821, forward strand.
ATCTCGGGATTGAGGCCCGTGCGCACGCGACAAGACTGCAGCGTCTGGTGCAGCTCCACGATGACGGGGCGAAGCGCGCTCTTGATGTCATCGCTCAGATCTTCGCGGATCGATTCCTCACCTTCGGCTTTGGGTTGGATCTCGGCCCGATGGACCAGCCACTGCAGGGCTTCGTCGGTGGTCACGCGACGTTTGTCGGCGATCCAATTGATCCATTCCTTCGAACCTTTGTCGATATGACGAAGTTCGAGGATCTCGGGATCGAAGCCCGGGGTGTTGGGAGCGCGGCGCTGTCCGGGCATGCCGGAGCCGCGGATCACGGCGAGTTTGGTGAGTTCATAACCGAAGTCGCAGACGGCGTAGCTTTCGGCGGTTTCGGTTTCGGGCAAGTTCTGACTGAGCGCGAGAAGCGCGAGAACTTCGGAATCGACGAAAACCGCGTTGGGCTGAATCCACGCGGAATCGCAGAGCAGGTTCAGAACTTCGATGCGTGCATTGGGGCAGAGTCCGCTGATAAAGCCTTGAGCGCGGCCGTGCCTTTCGGAAATACGCGTGTCGATTGCGTACTCTTCGAGTTCGAAGGGAACGATATCCATCCACTCGCCTTCGACGGCCATCTTCACGCGCTTCTTGTCGCGGAAAGGGAATTCGAAACGCTTCACGAGCGTGTTGGAGTCGTTGAGGGCGATGCCGATCTTTTCGGCGCGGACTTGGCTTTGGCCGAAGAACGTTCTCAGGGCATCGGCATGGTCTTGCCCTTCACGCGGAGTGAGTTCGTAGAGGCCGATGATCTGCCGGCCCTTGGAGCCGATTTCGATCTCGGCGATTTTGACGGTGTGATGTCCAAAATCGATGCCTAAAGCTCTTGTCATAAGTATTCCTCCACGAAGACCACTTGTGGTTCTAAAAGTTTACCCGTTTTTGGCGCTTTACCCTTTTCCGTCTTCAATTTTTCTTCCATAAAAATCACTCCGAGGCGCAGGTTGCGGCGAACGTTGCCTACGATGCCTGAGGCTTCGATCTGGAAGACCCGTTCACGCGCCGTGAGGTTCTTGGAGTCCTTCAAATTGTCAGGAATCTTAAAGCTGTCGCCTCCGCGGATCTCGGGGTCGGATTTGATGAGGGTTTCGAGTTCGGACATCGACTTCATAGGGACGATCCGCCTCTTCTGGTCGATATAGGCGAGCTCGCTGTCGGTCAGATTTGGTCCCCAGGACTTGATACGCGTTAGCGAGACATAGTTGGGGTTCAGTTTCGTATCGATATTTAGGACGCTCAAATTCGGGCCGATGCGACGAATAAGGTCGTCGGTCCAGCCCTGGATGAGGTGCAACTCGCCGAGTGAGGGGATGCGGTCGTTGCGGGTATGATAGGGCGGATCCAGCCGTTCGTATTCACGGTCCTCGTCGCCGCCGCCGATTTTGTCTTTGTTGGAGTCGATCCAGTCGATCAGGGGGTCGATAAGATCTTTGGGTTCGAGGCCCCGGTATTTTTCATCAAACTCTTCCGTCTCAAGCATGCCCCTGATGAGGGCTTCGAGCTGCGTCTTCACTTCGCCCGCGATGGCTTCGTTGCTGCCGCGGTACGGAGCGCCATCGAGAAGGTTGATGGGAATTTTCGAACCTTCGCTCGTAATGCTTCCCATGAGCTGACCGGGCCAGGTCGTCTTCGCGCTGTCCAACGGGAAGGGCGGCATGGGTGCGTTCCAGATATTGTCGATCATTGCAGTCGTGACTCCCGCAGCCGAGGTGTCACCCATATTTTTCACGTTCTGGTACATGGCTAGACGCAGAAGTTGGAATTTTGCCGAACTTTGCGCCAGATACTGGGCCTGGAGGCGATTGCGGGCGTTGATCGCGATCCGCAGGTCGACGCGACTGGCGGCGATGACTTCTACGATGATGATCGCCATGAAAGCAATCGAGACCATGACGAGAATCAAGGCGACGCCGGAGCGCGGATCTCTAAGAGGCTTGCGAAGAGTGGGGCTCATGGCGATTTCACCGGTCCTCTCTTGAAGATCGTCTGAACGATGCGGACCGCCGTTTCGTATTCGACCTCTTTGGTCGCGTCTTGCGATTCGTCGAGCGCCTCGGGCGTGTACTTGACCTTGACCTTGACGGCTTCGGGCAGTGTGTCCAAGTTCTCGGACGAGTTTGTATCCCAACGATCTTCCCAGCGTTGGGAACGCGCGTTCCAGAAGGTGAAGTCGATGGATTTAAGGTTGTCGACGAGCGTGGTCTGACGGAACTGTTTCTCGTCGGTGATGTCGTCTTTGCTGATGGCTCGGAAACTTTCTTCGCGGATAAGCTTGCCCTGTTCGACTCGGTAGCGGACGAGGTGCTGATCGTCTTCCGGCGAATCGGCCGACATGCGCTGATGAGAGCGGCTCGAGAACAGAAGTTCGTTGCGTGTCGCTTGAAAGAGCGTAACGGGGATAGGTTTCGGAGGAGGAACTGCTTTTGAGTCGGGGTTGCTGTCGCTCTCGGAGGCTTCGTCTCCGCCGCCGGCTTTCTCATTGTCGAGAGGCGTCGAGTACCAGCCGAGATCGGCCGCATCGACGAAATAGGCCATGCGGAGGTCTCGATCGATGAGCTCCAGAAGCGCGCGACCGCTTTGAAGGATTTCGGTGCGGCTGTCGATGCTGCGTTTGACGCCCATCGTGGAGCGGATGCTCATAAACGTGGAATAAGCGAGCATAAACAGGAGCACGCTGACCAGAAGAAGCTCGATGATCGTAAAGCCGCCCTTCGGGTTTTTCATCATCACTCCTCGGCAGTCGTCGTGATTTCGATTTTGGGTTTGTCGGGAATGATGTGCGTCACGATGGGGAGGATGGAATCGCGCTTGCCGTCCTTCCAGCTGATCTCAAGACGGACTTCAAAGAAGTTCTCCTTGATCATCTTGTTAAGATTCGTAAGAACGAGTTTTTGCTTCTCGATCTCTTCGGAGGCGGCGTCCTTATCGAGACCAAGTCCGGTCATGAATTTTTCCATGGCAGCCGGAGTAAGATCGACCTCCGCTTTTTTTACGCTCGATTTCCACTTAAAGGAATCGTAAGGCGCTTCAAAGGCGCCAGCTTCTTCTTTGATCAACGAGGTCGCGCCGTCGACATTCAACTCGCGCTGATACTTCAGCTCGAGTTCGGTCATTTTCAGGTGGGCAAGATTTGTCGCCTGAAAGAGTCGTTCGCTTTGCACGATCGTACGCTGACTGGTGCGTTGAGAATCGATGATGGCAAATACGCACAACGAAAAGATCATCGTCGCCGCAAGGACTTCCAAAAGCGTAAATCCGGCTTTGGAGCTTCTCATGGCGCTTTGTTCTCCGTATGGACTTTGATACGTCCGGTAAGGCTCTTGGTGGTGACGAGGAACTGCTGGGACTCTTCCTTGCCTTCTTCGGCGAGAACGACGGTGACCTCGTCGATGAAGCCGCTCGGGTAACTGTAGATAGAGACCGAGCCCTTTTTGGCGACGGCGTCTTTGCCAAGGCGCCACGACTGAACTTGGACGATTTTTACGCCGTTGGGCATTTTATCGAAAAGGTTTTCTCCAGCGACTTTGAAAGTGGGTTCGGTCGTCACGCGATCGGATTCGCGCATGCCTTCCGGTAAAAGCCCGAACTTCTGCGAATCGATAGGCAGCTGTCCCGCTTCGGCCGCTTCGACTTTCCAGGACTGTTTGTCCATGTCGAGGACGATGCGGTGAATGCGACCCGTAAGAATCGACTGATCGTAGGAATATTTAACCAACGCCGCGAAACGCCTCACGCTCGACTTCACTCCGACGCGGAAGAGGCCCGCGATGTTCGGAATGACGGTCGTTGCGATAAGGCCGAGGAGGACGATCACGAGCAGGACTTCGATCGTCGTGAATCCTTTCCTCAGCCTCTTCATACATTCCTTGGCGCGCTCTTACTCGTCTTTGGACGAGATATCCTTGTTGTCGCCTTCGCCGCCTTCGAGACCGTCGGCGCCGAGACTTTTGATTTCGTAGTTGAGACCGTCTTCACAGGTGTAAAGAAATTCTTTGCCCCAAGGATCCTTCGGCACGGTCTTCTTGCCGCCCATATAACCGGCAGGGTTATAGCTGGGGCAGGCGCGACCGCTGGTAGGTTGTGCGGCCAGGGCGGCGAGACCTTGTTCGGAGTAGGGGTAGAAGTTGCAGTCGAGGCGGAAGTAATCGAGGTCACCTTCGACGCGCTTGATGGAAAGCTTAGCGGCGTTCACCTGTCCTTTCGCGAAGCCCGAGAAGATCTTTCGACCGAGGAACGAAGCCACGAGTCCGATAAGCACCATCACCAAAAGAATTTCGATGATCGTAAAGCCCTTGTTGTTTTTCTTGTTTGTCATTTCTTTTCTCCTTTTAATTATCAACCAGCGAATTGGTTCATCTCGAAAATAGGTCCCAAAATTGCCATCATGATGAAGCCTACGAAAATCACCATCCCCACGATCATGATCGGGGAGAGCAGACTCGTAAGCGCATTCACCGTGGTGTCTACTTGCAGCTCGTAGTTCTCGGAAACATTGAAAAGCATCGGCTCCAGCTCGCCGGTCTTTTCTCCCACGCCGATCATGTGGATCATGATGGGAGGGAAAACTTTCGTTTGGAAGAGAGAGACGCCGAGGCCGCGACCTTCGGAGACCTGCGTTGTCGCATGGTCGATCGCCTGCTCGAAGACGGATTGGTTGACGACGTTGCGAGCGATCTCAAGCGCCTGAAGCATCGGTACGCCGCTTTGCAGAAGCGTGGCGAGCGTGCGCGCGAAACTCGAAACGGCCAGCGCACGCACGAGCGGTCCGACAATCGGAAGCTTCAGCATGAAGCGATCTTTGCGTTCGCGGCCGGCCTTGGTCTTCAAATAACGCTCGAAGAGCAATCCCACGGCGAGACCGCCAATAAGAATGTGCCAGAGGTAGCCCTGTAGGAAGGTCGAAGTCGCGATGAGAAAACGCGTCGAGGCGGGAAGCGTGCCTTTCATATCGGTAAAGATGTCGGTGATCGTTGGGATGACCTTCACGAAGATCAGAACGAGGGCGCCGATAGCGACGAGCATAATGATAATCGGATAGGCGAGCGCGCCCATGACCTTGTTTCTTTGTTTGACTTGGTTCTCGTAGAAGTCCGCAAGACGCATCAGAACAACGTCGAGGCGGCCGGAACTTTCGCCCGCTTTCACCATGTTGATGTAGACGCGGTTGAACTGGTTCGGAAACTGCGCGAAACCTTCGGCGAGACCGCGGCCCTCTTTGACGGCCTGGCGGATCGCCATGAGAATTTTCTTCATCTTGGTCTTGGTGATCTGATCGACCATCGCGGAGAGCGATTCGACGATCGGCACGTGGGCCTTGAGAAGCACCGCGAGCTGGCGGGTCATTTCGGAAATCTCGACGTTGCTCACGCCGCCAAAGATCGAAACGTTCTTGAGCGAAGAACTGGTAGGATCGGCAGCAGAAAGTGCGCCGCCGCCTTCGCTCGAAACCACGCTCAGTGGAACGAGGCCTTGGGCCTTGGCTTTCATACGGGCGCCGCGAACGTTATCGGCATCGACGAGCACACGCACCGTCTTGCCTTGAATGTTCGTTCCGGTGACTTCGTACTGAGGCATCGTTTAAGACTCCAACTGTGTGGTACGGACGATCTCTTCGAGCGTCGTCTGACCGGTTACGAGTTTTTCGAGAGCCGAGCTACGAAGCGTCTTGAGGCCCTCTTTGGTGGCGGTACGGCGAATGGACGCGGCGTCGTCGCCCGAGAGAATATTCGCGCGGACGGCATCGGTGACGACCATGAGCTCGTGGATTGCGGTACGACCGAGATAGCCGGTCTGACGGCATTCGTGACAACCGTGCGAACGTTTCAGCATGACTTTGTCGAGACCGTAGGTTTGTTTCAGGAATTCGGTCGTGACGCCCGCGGTAGCGAGCATCTCGTCCGTAGCTTCGAAATCTTCGGAGCAGTTCGTGCACACCACGCGTAGGAGTCGTTGCGCAAGCACGCCGACGATCGATGATGCGATGAGGAAAGGTTCGATGCCCATATCCGCAAGACGCGTGATCGCGCCGGGCGAATCGTTGGTGTGCAGCGTAGAGAGTACTAAGTGACCGGTGAGGGACGCGTTGATCGCGATTTCGGCAGTCTCGCGGTCACGAATTTCCCCGACCATGACCACGTCCGGATCCTGACGAAGAATCGCGCGCAGTCCGGTCGCGAAGGTGAGGCCGACCTTGGGGTTGACCGCGATCTGACCAACGCCGGGGAGTTGATACTCGACCGGGTCTTCGACCGTAATGATGTTCTTGTCGGGAGAAAGAATGTTTTTGAGACAGGCGGAAAGGGTGGTCGATTTACCGGAGCCCGTAGGACCCGTGACGAGGAAAATGCCATATTTGCGGTTCGTCGCTTCGCCGATCGTTTTGCGAATGCCTTCTTCGAAACCGAGGGTTTCGAGATCCAGAATGACGCTCGATTTGTCGAGAAGGCGCATGACAAGGCGTTCGCCGTGTACGACGGGAACGACGTTGAGACGAATATCGATCTCGCGGTTGGCGAGCTTCACCTTGACGCGTCCGTCCTGGGGCGTACGTTTCTCGGCGATGTTGAGCTCGGCCATGACCTTGATACGCGACGCGATCGCAGCGTGCAGGCGCTTGGGTGCGGTGGCCACGTCGTAGAGAATGCCGTCGATGCGGAAGCGCACGATGACGTTTTTCTCGTAGGGTTCGATGTGGATATCCGACGCCTTTTCTTTAACGGCTCGGAAAAGGAGCGAGTTCACGAAACGGATGACGGGAGCTTCATCGTCCGAAGACTCAAGAAGATCGATCGTTTCGGAGAGAGAGATGTCGAGATCCTCGGGTTCGTCTTCGAGGCCTTTGATCAGGTTTTCGCTGCGCTCAAAGACGCGGTTGATCGCATCGTCGAGTTTTGCGGGAATCGTGAGAATGGGATCGATGCTCAGCTTGAAATGAAGACGGAGCGCATCGAGCGCTTCGTAATTGAGAGGATCGACGATCGCCACGCGCACACGATTTTCGTTCATGGAAACGGGTAGGACCATGTGATCGCGGCAGAAATGAATCGTAAGTCCTAAGACCATCTTCGGATCGACGTCGTCGGGCTTCAAATCTTCGACGTAGGGAATCCCCATCTGAAGAGAGATGGCTTTGGCCACGTCTTCGGCGCGTGCGTAGCGTTTTTCCACGAGCACGTCGCCCAGACGCCGATGCGTCTGGTGATGGATCTTCAGGGCCTCTTGGAGATCTTCTTCTTTCAGTCCCAGGTTTTGGACCAGAAGTTCACCGAGGCGTTGTTCGAGAGATTGATATGGCATGTTAAGCGCCTTCTCCTCCCTGCAAAGCCGAGGGTGGAGTCTCCCGAGTTCCGGGGGCAGGCGAAGCTTCTAAATTCGACGGGGGCGTCGCAGGCTGGCCTTGCTGAGGAACGGGGTTGTATTCGGGGAGGAAATCCTTCGAATTGGTATTCGGTATATCCATCGAAGGATTGTTGTTCGTGGTTTCTTCGAGGCCGAGATCGTCGCTCGGACCGGGTTCTTTAGGAGCGACTTTCCCGCGATGCGACCACGAGCGAGGCGCAGGTTTTAATGCGTTCTCTTGAACCTGGGCCTTGATTCTCTGCACTTGAGGGCGGAGGCGGTCCTCGGGATCTTTCGCAAGACGGCCGATGTCGAGACGTTGGTCGATCTTACGTTCGGTGATTTTCATGAGGTCGCTATAATCGTTTATGACGTAAGGCGTGAGGAACAGAACGAGAACGCTTTTCTTCGATTTGTTATCTGTTCCACCAAAGAGCTTGCCGATGATCGGCAGGTCTCCAAGAATTGGAATGCGGCTCTTGCGATCGCTGATAGTTTCTTTTTGCAGACCCCCAATGACGACCATGTCCCCGTCGCGCACGACCACGTTCGTCGAAGCTTTACGCTGGGTCGTATCGATCTGTCCGCCGACCGCGGAAGGTTGGTAGTCGTCGACCACTTGATCGACCTTGAGACGAATGAGATCCGACCCTTCGCCGAGCTGGGGTGTGAGTTTTAAAGAAATCTCAACAGGGACTTTGTCAATATTCGGAGTTTGTACGACCGTGCCGTTCACGACCGTGGTTGTTGTGGTCTCAGTGGCGATCTTCGAAGTGACCGTAATCGAGGCTTCTTGATTGTCCGAAGTAAGAATCTGCGGCTGATGCAGAATCTGTCCCTGGGTCGAATCGACCAGCGCCTTAATAAAACCGAGTGCGTTCGGAATAGATCGGGTGGTTCCCGAGGGATCGGTGAAGTTCACGCTGCCCTTCGAGGCGAAACCGGCCATGAGACCCGTGAGGGCGCCGGGACTGGTAAGCAATCCCGCGAGATTGAGCGAAGGGGATGTCGGAACAAAACCTCCAGCGCTGGGCAATCCCGGCGCCGCCAGGTTCATCGCAATCGTAAACTGCGAAGCTTTATCCAGGTTGATTTCCATGATCGTCGCTTCGACGTAGACCTGACGACGTGGGATATCGAGTTTCTCCAGGATTTTCTTCAGTGCTGCGAAGTCCGAAGCGGAACCGACAACGACGAGCGAGTTCGTAGGTTTGTCGGCCGTCACGCGCAGGTTGCCCTCGAAACGCACCGAACTGTCGCCGCCGCCGCCGTTACGGTTGGCGAGAATAGGGTTGGGGATCAGAGGTGCGTTGTTGCCGCCCGGAGCCGAGCTCTTGGTGGCGTTCGATCCCGAAGTAAGACCGTTGATGGTGTTGGCGAGATCTTCGGCGACTGCGTTCTTGCAGTAGTAGAGGTGGATGTTTCCGCCGCCGGCCGCATTGCTCGTGTCGAGTTGGCGCACGAGATCTTTGATTTCCTTGATGCCGCGTCCGTTTGCGAGAACGACCAGCGAATTGGTGCGCTCATCGGGAACGATCTTGGTGATCGTTCCACCGCCGCGGGTCTTCTGCTGAGGGCGCGTGCGCGAGACGCGTGAAGCGGCTCCGCCACTCTGGCCCGAAAGGATTTCGTCGATAAGCTTGCCCACGTCCTTGGCGGTCGCGTAGCGAATCGGAATCGTCTCGAGTTGATCTTCGTGTCCCGGCATATCGATCGTCTTGATGATCTGGATCACGCGGCGAAGATTGAAGCCGGTATCGGTCATGACGAGCGTGTTGGTGTTGGGGTAGGCCGCGATACGACCGCTTCTCGGCACGAGGTCGGTGAGGTAACGCTGAATATCCTCGGCGTTCAGGAACTTCAGCGGGTAAAGAACCGTGATGACTTCGGCGGTGTTGGGCGCGTAGTCGCCCATGAAGACGCGTACGTTGGCTTGCAGGGCCGCCTTGGTATCGATGACCTTGAGGAACTTGCCTTCGGCGACGATCGTGAGATCGTTCATGTAAAGCGCCGAGAGGAAGGCATTGTAGGCTTCCTGTTTGGTCACGGGTTCGGGCGAGAGAATCGTGATGCGACGGTTCTCGATCTTGCGGTCAAGAATGAAGTTCTTGCGCGCGAGTTTCGAGATCGCCTTAATGATGTCTTTGAGTTCGGCGTTAGGGAAATCGATGGTGCCGTACATCTCGTTCTTGATGGAGGAATCAAGCTCGACGTAGTCACCGATTTTCGACGCGTCCATGTACTGCGCGTCGGTGTTAGGCGCCCCACCACCGGATTCGGAAGAACCCGAATTCGATCCCAAGTTCGCGCCGGGCATCGGGCGCGAACTTTGCGCGACCACAAGGCTCGCTCCGAGTCCGACAATCAATTTCGTTGCGAATTTCACGTTCGTTTTTTTCATAGCTTCCCCCACAAAGCCTTTCACTTGATCGAATAGCGCAGATCGACTTTACGACCTTCGCGCTCCACGGTCAGAGTCAGATCGGACGCCGTCCGAGCCGACATGTAGAATTCCTGAGCTTTGGCGATGGAGTTCATGGCTTCTCCGTCCACGCCTTTGATGAGATCTCCTACTTTCACGCCGAGACTTTCGTAAACCGATCCTGG
>JBDSDI010000141.1:0-4281 GCA_039920645.1 Bdellovibrionota bacterium
TCGATGAGTATCGTCACACGTGTTTCAAGTGAATGGACTTGAGGCTGGTAAGATCTTCAGCGGTTTTACGGATGCGCGCCGAAAGATTACGCGCAATCGAGCGATAAAAAATCATACCGAACTTCGCATCGGCCTCGATGAGTTCTTCCAGAATGGCAAAAGGAACTTCTACTAACGTCGAGTCTTCGGCCGCTTCCGCGGTCGCAGTTCTCGTATCGTAGATACCAAGCTTAGAATTAAGCAGAGTCATCTCGCCGATATGCGAGCCCGTACCGATGCGCGCCAGATCTTCTTCGCCGCCGCTGGAAGATTTTTTCACGACGAGCGTGCCCGACTTTACGAGGTAAAAGCAGCTCGACTTGTCGCCTTCGTAGAAAAGATTTTGTCCGGGTGCGAGTTCAATGAGGCGCGATGCCTTAGCGATCTTGTGGAGCGAAGATTCGGGACAATCCGAAAAGAGGGAAGACTTCTTGAGTTGTTCAATCACAGGCATAGTAAAAAGTTAGAACTCATTGAGCGAATCCGCAACCCTGCCCCCACCTAAAAACCTGGCGGGTTAAGGCGTACCGGGCGTCGCGAACGCGGGCGCGAGATTGCTCTTGAACCAGGCGGTTTGCATCCAGCTACGCGCCAAATCACGACCTCTCAGCAGCATGGCGCGGCGAGATCCAAAATCGAGACTCTTCGACTCCTGAAGATTTTGGCCAATAAAAAGAGGCATGCGCATGACCCAGCGACCTTGCTTAGTTTTGGTCCACGACTCCCCCTTCAGCTCACGGCGCGCGAATGCCGCAGAGAGCCAGCGGTCGCCGGGGGCGAGAACGGCGGCGGGACTTGCTTTGAGGTGAATCCAAAACTCCACGGGAGTTTTTCCGGCTTCGGCAAAACGGTCGTATTCTTCCAAACGTGGATCGCCCGCAGCCAGACCCGACATGTAAGCAACGCTTTCGGTATCGGTCGTAACGTTCTTATTGAAGAGAGGTACTTGAAGTTCCTCCCACAGTGCGCGGTAGATACCGAGACTACGCGAGCTCACGAGGTCCATTGTCGAGGACACGCCCAGCAAAGGACAATCAGCAGGCATGGCGAGTTCGGAGAACTTTTCCTTTGGAAGCCAGACGCGGATATCTTTCGCGAAAGAATCGAAGTCCCCACGCTCTCCGCGAAGCCGCGAAAGAAATCCCTTCTCAAGTCCTAGCGGAGACCAAGAACTCCACTTGAAGGCCTGCCATTCGGCTTGGTTGGCGCTCGCTTCATCGGCCCACGAGAGAGCCATCCAGCAGCCCCATCCGGTTCCGACGACTTTGGAAAACTTTACGCCCGAACGTTGAAGTTCCTGCATGAAACCCAGTGCCATGATGCTCTCAACGCCAGCGCCCTCGATCCAGACTCCGATCACGGGAGCGCGAGGAGCAGGAGTCGTGGGTTCGGGAGGAGCCGGAAGAGCTTCAGCTTCCTTGGTCTCATGAGGAGGTTCTTCGGCTTGATGCGTCTCCTCAACTCGCGCGTCCATTTTTTCTTCGATGCCGGGAGGCTTCGTTTCGAGTGGCGTCGTGGCCGTTTTTTTGGAAGACGTTGCGCAGGCCTGCAACAGTGCAAGAGCGTAGATCAGGTGCCAAATCTTATTCATGTTCTATCCTTGGTGTCTTTCTTACGGCGAATATAGGCCAGATACTCGATGTTGCCATCCCCGCCCTGAATAGGACTTTCTACGAGGCTGCACCACGTCAGTATTCCCGTTTCTTCGCAGGCGATGCGCACGCGACGAATGGCGTCTTGACGATCTGCTTCCTCGCGCACGATTCCACGCGGAACGCGGGCTCGATCGAGTTCGAACTGAGGCTTTACGAGAACGATCCACGCCGCGCCCGGCGCCATCCACCGAGCGGCATGGGCAAGAATCTTTGTCACGGAGATGAAGGAAACGTCGGTCACGAGAATCCGAAACGGCAGTTCGACTCCAAAGCCTGCCCAGTCGGCTGTTTCGACCTTGAGTACATGCGTCTGTTCGAGACTTAAAACGCGTGGATCCTGCCGAAGGCGTTCGTGTAGTTGGTGTGTTCCCACATCGAGCGCCACGACGCGCGCGGCGCCTTTTTCGAGAAGGACTTGCGTAAAACCTCCGGTGCTCGATCCGATATCGAAACCGAGATGTCCTTGAACATCGTGTGAAAGTTCGGGCCAAACCTCAAAGGCCTTTCGCAATTTCTGGGCGCCACGTCCTACGTCTTGGGGTCCGTCATGCTTGAGACGTAGTTCAGAATCCTCCGGGAGTGCTTGGCCGGCTTTCGAAACCGTTTCCCAGCGCGTTTCGCCGTTAGAGTCTTTGCGCGCCCAAAGAATTTCTCCGGCCATGATAAACGCCTGCGCCTTGGAACGCGATTCGACGAGCCCGAGTTTGACGACGAGTTCGTCGGCACGGAGTTTCGCGATCTTCATGAGACTAAGAGCTCCGGTCCGCAATAAAAGTCACGAGTTGAGAAAGAAGCGCACTCTCCGCGACAAAACGTGGAGCCTGAAGAGACTTCGAAAGCTTCCGGATACGCGATGTCAGCTCGTCTTTGCCGAGTTGCGAAACGTAAGTGAATTTCGACTGCGCAGCATCTTTGCCCGGAGTCTTGCCGAGCACGGCACGCGTCGCGGTCGCATCGAGAAGATCGTCGACCATCTGGAAGAGAAGTCCTAGATCCTGACCCCATTTCTCCATTTCGTTTTCGATCTTCACAAACTCCGCAAGCGAAAGCGTCTTGAGAGCGCCGAGCAAAGCGCTCGCCGCAAGTAAAGCACCGGTTTTCTGGAAATGAATTGTCTGCAAAATTTCCATCGAAAGTCCCGTTCTGCCTTCGGAGCTCATATCGAGCCACTGACCGCCGATCATGCCGGGTACTCCCGCCGCTCGAGAAAGAACCGCAAGAGCCCGGGCGATTTTCTCGGGTTCACTGGAGAATGCTTCGCCGAGACATTGAAAACTCGCAGTGAGAAGCGCGTCGCCCGCAAGAACGGCGAAAGCGTCGTTCCACAGAACATGCAGCGTGGGTCGACCGCGACGAAAAGCGTCGTCGTCCATCGCGGGCAGGTCGTCGTGAACCAGCGAATAGGTGTGCATCAGCTCGATCGCAAGCGACAGTCTTCGCACGGATGAAGACGAGAGCGAAGAGTTACCGGAAAGAGTTTCGGCAACGGCGAAAACAAGGGCCGGACGGACGGCCTTGCCCGCACCTTCCATCACATGACGAGTGGCACGATCGAAGTCCTCAGGCCACGCTTGAGCGCGCAGCCACGTCGCGAGTTCGGAATCGACCGCGACTCGTGTGCCGGCCAAGAAGGACTCAAAGGTCCTGTTCGGAGAAAGTTCCATCCTTAGCCTCGAGAATCTCTTTTACGCGAAGCTCGGCCTTCTCGAGAGTCGTCGTGCATTTTTTCACCAGCTCGATGCCCTGCTTGAAAAGCTCCAGGGATTCTTCGAGAGGAAGCTCTTGGCCTTCCATCTTCTTGACGAGTTCATCGAGGGACTTGATGTCTTTTTCGATCATAAGGACTCCTGTTTAGAGCCTAGGAGACCAAGCAGGCTGTTTGCAAGGACCAAGGCTCTTCGGAGAGAGGGTCTTGGAACGGCCCCCGCGAGCGGTCATCACTTTGATCTGGTAGGTCCCGCTTTCGTTGCTCGAATAGGCGATAAAGCGCGCATCGGGGCTAAAGGTCGGGTTCTCGTTCGAGAAAGAATCCGAAGTGAGTCGTGCCAAGTTCGAACCGGCGGGATCGATCAAGAAGATGTTGAAATTGTTGCCCATGTTTTCCTGACCGGAGAAGACGATCCGGTCTCCTTTGGGGCTCCAGTTGGGCGAGCTGTTGTAGACGCCCGCAAAGGTGAGGCGACGCGCGTTCGAACCGTCAGCACTCGCGACCCAGATGTGGGGGCGTCCGGTTTTGCTACTCGAGAAAACGAGCTGACGACCGTCAGGCGACCAGTCGGGCTCGACGCTGAAGAAGAGCGTCTTGGTAATCGGATAACGGGTCTTCTTCAAGATATCCAAGACGTAAATCTCGGGCTTGCCGTTCTGCGAAAAGGTGTAAGCGATTTTGTCTTCGGTCGGATGAAAAGAGCCGCCAGTATTGAGACCTTTAGCGGCGCTCAAGACGCTGCGTTGATGCGTACTCATGTCGTAAAGATAGAGGTTCGGATTCAGAGCTCCCTTGTTGCCCCACTCACGGTAGGAGGTGAAGAGCAGACGTTTCCCATCGGGGGCCCACGAAGGAGAAAGCGCAAAATTGCCATCGCGG
>JBDSDI010000142.1:0-11069 GCA_039920645.1 Bdellovibrionota bacterium
AAGCTCAATGAGCTTTCAGCGCACCGAGGTTGTTGTCGCGGCGAACCCGCTGGGTCTTCGCACGCAACTTGAGGAAGCCTTCGGCCGAAGTCTGCTGCTGTTCAGCGCTGAGCTTTTTCTTCAGTGCGGGAATCAAATCGCTCTCTTCTTCTTCGAGGTGGTGCTCGACGAGTTCGGCGAGCACCTGAACTTGCGCGGTCCAGTGATCGAGCGACGCGCGCGAGGTGGTGGGCGGGTGAATCTTTTTCATAAGCGTTTCGGCGACGTCATGCTCGACGAAGCCTTCTTCGGTCTTGCGTTTCAGATCGCGGAAATGCTCGGATAGCGAATAGACGAACTTCTCCTCGGCAACAGTGTGCGAGCTGAGTAGGGATTTGAACTCGTGATAGACGACCTTCTTGCGAGCCGCCGTTTCTTTTTCGTCTTTTAAAATCTTACCTAGCTTCTTAAGAGCATCGTGGTCTTTGAGGATCGCGTCGGTCACTTTATGCTCGATGCCGGGCATGAAGTAGGAGCTGATGCTTTCTTGAAGTTCCGCAAGCGCGGATTTGGGTTTTTTCTTGGAAGCGGCAGGTTTAACGGTTTTAGTCATGCTTAGTGTTTTGCAGGAAGTGCGCCATTCTCTTCACAAATATCAAGTTGTGGTGAATTCTTCAAGACCTCTCGATACGCCGGCCAAGGGCAGGCACTAGTTTCAAGACTCTAGAGGTCGTCGCATTATGAAGCTTTTCCATGTTTACACCACCCTTGCTCTTTCTTTGTCCGCGACCGCGATGGCTTATCCCGCGATTGGCGACCGTGTGGAATATGTGGGGCATTTTTCCGACAACCGCTTCACGCGTCCTTTAACACAAACGACGGAGATCGTCGGGTTTGTAAAAGATCGCGATCTCTATATGATCCGCGAATCCCAAGAGCTTGGTAGTGAAACGCGCCGATCGATCCGCGAAGCGCCCACCAAAGAAGTGATGACCCCCCAAGACATCGCGCACATGATCTCCAACTGCGAAGAAATCGGCGGCACATCAGAACTCGTGATCGCCGAAGCGGGCACCTTCGATACGTGCGCGCGCACGAAAGAATTCAATGATGGCTCGTTCACGAAAACCTGGTACGGCGACGTTCCTTTTGGAGTCGTGCGCCAACACTGGCAAAAGTTTCGCAAGTCCTATGACATCACACTCGAGAGCTACACCTTCGGCGACGACGAGACTCCTTAAGCGGGGACAATCTTCGTGTGGATCGTATGCAGCTGATCGACTAAGTGAAGAATGACGGGAATAGCATCCTCGTTAACACCAAGCTGGGTTCGCAAGTCATGGATGAGGCGAATGCGTGCGACGTCTTCATCGTCGAAGAGCATCGCATCCGGATCGACGGGCGTGATCCACGTCTGCGAAACGAATTCCAAGATCATCTCTTTATTGAGACCGCAGCGGCTGGCGACCTCACTGAGTTTGAAACAAACATGCGTGATCATGTCTCACTCCTCGGGTTGTAGTTAAATTGAGGTCCGAGCTTTTTGATGGCGTCGGAGAGTTCGGGCGAGATGCTCGAGGGCAGGCTGACTTTTAGAACGACGATTTGATCGCCGCGAGCCGTGCTGGATCCGGCGCCCTTTCCGCGGATGCGCAGGCGCGTGCCGGTGCTCGATCCGGGCTTGATGGTCATCATGACACTTCCCTCGAGCGTAGGGACTTTTACCTCGCCGCCGAGGATGCCTTCTTGGAAACTAATCGGCAGCTCGGTTTCGATGCTCGTACCGCTGCGGTTAAAGCCCGCGAGCGGATCGATCGCGATTTCGACGAGCGCATCGCCTGCGGGAGCTTTGCCGTAACCCGGACCGCCTTGGCCTTTAAGACGAATCTTCGCGCCGTCGTTAATACCCGCAGGAATTTTCACAAGAAGTTTTTTTCCGGTCGGTAGCGTGATCTCGCGCTCGGCCCCGAGAGCGGCGTCTTTGAAACTTACGGTCATGCGGTAGGTCTGATCTTCGCCGGGGAAATCCGCGGGTGCGCCGCGACCGCCGCGTGCGCCCTGGGATTGTCGGAAGATGTTCTCGAAGAAGTCCGATCCCATGTCGTCTTCGAAGGCGCGTGAGTAGCGACCTTGCTGCTGCTGTGAAGAGGCATAGGAACGCGCCTGTTCGCGCTGTTGTTCTTGTTGCTGCTCTACGGTCTCGCCACGATCGAACTTTTCGCGCGCTTCGGGAGTACCGATCAACTCGTAGGCGAAACTAATTTCTTTGAATTTCTCCTCGAGATCTTTCTTGCCGGGGTTGAGGTCCGGGTGAGTTTTTTTGGCAAGGGTGCGGTGCGCCTTTTTGATGTCATCTTGGGAGGCGGACTTGGAGACGCCTAAGACTTTGTAGGGATCAATCACCCCTATAAAGTTGCAAGGAGCGTTCCATATGTCGAGAGGCAAAAGAGGAAGTCTTTTGATTTAGTGTGAGACGCCCTGCGCTTTAAAGGGCAAAATAAAGTGAGATGAGTCGCTTAGACGTCTTCGACCGCTTGCTGCAAGGAAGCATTGAATGCGGGCTCGACTACGAGTTTTGGCCAAGCGTCGAAGAGACCTCGAAGAAGCTTCTCATCCTTCTGCACGACCGCGGCGACGGCATCGCCGATGCGCACTTTTTCCCGGCGTCGCTTGGAATTGAATCTCTCAACGTCCTTTTCCTGCGGGCACCCGAGCCCGAAGGGAAGGGCTTCTCGTGGTACGGAGCACTGTCGAATCAAAAACCGCGTGTCGTGCGTAGCCGCGAACTCGTCTTCAAGATTTTGGATCTTCTCCAGGCGCATGGACTGCGTGCCGGCGATCTTTTCCTGTGTGGACTCTTCGAAGGATGTTTTGTTTGCGTGGACGTGGCGCTTCGCTACCCGCAAATT
Source organism: Bdellovibrionota bacterium (assembly GCA_039920645.1). Lineage (GTDB taxonomy): Bacteria > Bdellovibrionota > UBA2428 > UBA2428 > UBA2428 > CAMCVE01. Next base: position 2,889 of record JBDSDI010000142.1, read on the forward strand.
CTCGGCGGCGTGGTGGGTGTGAGTGGCGGTATTGCGCTCGAGGACGAATATCCCGCGTCGCTCTCGCGGGTGGCAGCACGCCAGCGGATTTGGCTCTCGCACGGCTACGGCGACGAGATTCTCCCCATCGATCGCATGCAGGCTTCGGTGGAACGTTTGAGACGCCAAGGGCTCACGATCGAGTGGAATCCCCTCCATAAGACGCACTCCATCGGCGAGGCCGAAGAGATGGCGCTCATCCACGAGTTCTTGTCGACGCAGCTCGAAGCAAACTGAGGGAGCTCATTGTCTTAAACTGGCGAGAAGCACGGGAATCTCGTCGGCCACTTCGTGTGCGAGCACACCCTGTGATTCTCCTTGGGCGGATAAGATCTCGGCGCTGATCGCGCAGAGAGAAGCCCCGAGGAGGGTTGCATTCTCAGGGCCGAGTCCTAGAGCCAAGTAAGCGCCGATTACGCCCGAGAGCAGATCGCCTTGGCCAGCGGTCGCCATCGAAGCATTGCCACGATGAAGCACCCACATCGCGCCGCCTGATGAGATGAGCGATGAGGGGCCTTTCAGAAGCAGCGTGCCGTGCGGATAGTCTTTGGAGAAATGTCGAACGGCAGCCTCGCGGTCCTCGCGAATTCGCGCGACGGGCCACTCCGCTCCTAAAATCTTCGAGAACTCACCTTCGTGCGGAGTCAGAACGAGGTTCTTTCTATGGCCGAGCTTGAGCTCGCCAAAAAATCCAAGCGCCGATCCGTCGAGCAGAAGCGGCTTGGAGGGATCAATATCGTTGAGGCTCATGCGCAAGCGGTCAGCGTTCCAGCGCGCATCGAGCCCCGGCCCGACAACGAAGGCATCGCAGTCGGGACTGAACGCGGGGATCACTTCGGGCAAGTCTCGAAGAATTTCAAGCGGTGCTTCGGTGTCGAGACACACGTAACCGCAACCCGCTTTGAAAGCGCCAAGGGCGCAGAGGCGTGCTGCGCCCGGATAAGACGCACTTCCGGCGATGAGCTGAAGGCGACCGAAGCTGTACTTGTGAGCATCGCGCGGTCGCGGCGGTGGAAGTCTCTGGCGGATATCGGATTCTAGGATCTCACGCATCGCAACTTCCCTCGTCTAATGTTTTTCGATGCGTTTGAGTTCGCTCCTGAGCCACTGTTTGTGGCCGTTCGAAAACTGGAGTTTGAGCGCGACGCCGACGAAGTTCTGCGAAGGCTCGCTTAAGTTGGCCTGGTAGTGGAGGGGACCTTTAAAGGGAAGGGCTCGCAAGGGCAGCACAGGACCGGTACCGCTTTCGCTCGTGAGTGAGAGCGCGATGTCGACTTTTTTAAGAAGAGCGTCGGCGTTCTTCCAGACATAGAGATCGACCTTTTGTCCGGTGGGATCCACGACGACTTCGTAGCGGACGTTCTCGTGGACGATGCTCGCTCCGCGCAGTTCCGCGTGGACCGCGCCTGTAACGAGACCCATAGTCAGGAGTGCAAGAAGCTGAAAAGTTTTCATGGGGCTAGTGTACGCCTGATTCCAGGGAAAGCTACGTGAGATTCATGCCCTCGAAGCGGGCGTGAGAGGTCTTATTGTTCAACGCAGAGGAGGCGACGGCCTGCGGTGTCGCACCAGTCTTGAGTGAATGAGAACGCTTCGTAATTGAGACCTCCGGCCGCGCCGGCCTTACCGTTAAAGTTTTGCCAGGAAATCGTCCAATCATGACAGGTGTTGTCGTCCGAACCTAGCGTCAGGGCGGTCGTCCAGTCTTTGGAGTCGTAGTTGAATCCTGTCCAGTAACTAAGAGATGGATTCACGTCGAAGCTATTGACGAGTGGCAGCGTGCTCGAGGGAAGGGTGAAAAGGCCAACCGCATTCGAATTTCCGATGTCGGTCTTCAAGACGTCGGAGCGAACATAATGCTCGTAGGGAGCAATCACCCAGTCGTAGTGCTCGGAATTCCCGGTTGAGCAGTTGGGGGTGGTGCAAGCAATGCGACCGCCCGTGGTGGAGTGGGTTACGAGCAACGCCTTGTAGTTGCTTCCGTCGTGAGGATTGGCAGATTCACTGGGCAAGTTGCAACGAGCATCGGCACCCGCAACGCCGTTTAAATCACCGTTGTAAGCCTGGTCCGTTACGAAGATTCGCTTCGCCGTGATGACTGCGAGTGAGAGCGTTGTGGTGGTGGAACCAAAGCTGTTCGTCGCTGTGATCGTAAAGGCCTGCTGAGAACTGTTTGAAGTTGGAGCTCCGCCGATGATGCCGGAAGTTGTGCTGAAGAACAGGCCAGATGGAAGGGTGGGGTTGATCGAATAGGACGTGACGAGGCCACCCGAGGACATGGGATTGAGCATGGGGGAGCTAACGCCTTTGATGTAGCGCGCTGCCGCGACGGGGTAGTGGAGGCTCGTTGGGGGATCCGGCGGGTTAGATGGGGAGGTGTTGTTGTTACAGTCGCCACCGTAGGAGGTGCCAAGGCTTCCGTCGGGGTTGTGGCGAAGCGTGAGCGTAACGGTGTTGATGCCGGGTTTGAGATCGGTCGTGCCCGAAGCGAGGAAAAGAATTTGTGGGTTGATAGGGGTCGTACCGCTATAGAGCCGCACCTTGATCTTCGTTTGGCCGTCTTTTTCTTCGACAAAAGTTTTTACTGTCAGGTTTGGTGGGCAGTCGTTGGGAGCGGCGGTGGGACTTTGTTCCTCGTGGTCGACGATATCGGTGCGAACGGTTTTGCGCAGACCCAGCAAATCAAAGCGCCGAGCGCTTCCGCTTTTGACGCTCATTTTAAAAGTATTCGTAGAGCCGTACGAGAACATGCCGGCGATTTGTCCGACTCCGTGGGGGCTTGTGTCCGTGGCACAGGTGTCTGACGGTGAATCGCGGGCCACCATGAGATCGTCTGCCGTGACGTGAACGGCGTAGCAGAGTGAGTCGTCGAGAGTGGTAGGACCGAAGTCGGTGGAGGCGCTGTCGGTGACGCGGGTCTTCGTGCCTCGGAACGGGTCGGTGATTACGAACTGAAGTGCTGCGGGCCTTGAACCTCCGCACGACTGCAGGAGACCACCGGCAATAAGAGTCAGGCTTGTTGCGAGCAGAGCACGTGTCGAGACAGTTATCATCTCCACGTTTCGGAATTTTAGGGTGAGATACTGAGGAGCTTCGGCCAGTTATCTAAAATTTTAACTTGGAGAGGAGTCCTTAAAAGCATTGGGGATTGCGCCGTGCGTAAGCGTGTCGGAGTCGCGGAGTGAGCGCATTCGCTCGCGACGAGCCTTACGGTCGATGAAGCTCTGCGAGTGTCGAGACTTCTGATCGGGCGTGCGGAAGCTCAGCTGCAGGCTTACCATTTTATCGAAGACTTCTAAGAGATGGTCGTGGGGGCGGGCGCGGTTATCGGGACCCATAAGCTCGATGATCTGGTGGATCGCTTCGATACTCGAGAAGCAGTGCTCGTGCGGTTGCTTGCGCACGATAAAGCGTGAGAGGTGCGGCGGCGTAAACGAGATGCGCGGGATCGCTTGAAGATTTGGAGAGCGATGAAGCATTTGCTTAGCGTGTGTCCAGGTTGCGTCGAGCACGATGATGACGAGTTCTTTGCCTTCGGGGCAGAGGGCGTGGCGCGCGCTGCGATCGAGGTTGGAGAGATTGTGGCTCTTGGGTCCGGGGAAGAGAAGCATGGGAAAGATCGTAGGATCTTTCAAGAGCGCTTCGACTTTTGGCGAGTCGGTAAATTGTGCGCCTTCGAGGAGTGTCGAGTTCGAGAGACACTGGTGCGCCATGCGACCGGTGCCGACAGGGTGTTTCACTTCTTGTGGACTCATGAGGATCACGAGGCGCGGCGTGGATGCGAAGGGCGTGATCGTCTTGCAGTAGCAGGTGATGGGGGGCTTACGGCATTTGAGGCAGGGCGTGCGTTGGCGCTCGTGCGGGAGTTCGGACTTGCGCTGGAGGTAGGCTTGGAGGGTGACGGAGGGCATTGCCACGAGATTAGCAGTATTTTTGGATGAGTCGCCAATGAATCATTTCTTTGGGAATACTGAATTTTCCGTTTGGCATAAAAATGCATAACATAAATTAGATGATCTGCGTCGACTCGACGAAGTGAGTTATTTTTCATTAAGTACTTAGAAAAAAATTCGCGTATCATAAGGATGAATTATGAATAGACTCAACCCCGTCCTCATCGTGATGTCACTGGTCGGACTGCTTTCGTGCAAGGGCGCCGACAGCGCTCAAGACGCCGAAAAACGTAAAGAGACCGATATCGTTGCTGCGGTTGACCCGCTCGAGGTCCACGCTTTGGAATCCAGCGCCTCTGCGATAGAGATCGCATGGACGGCCGCAGATGCGGCACCTCTTACCTACAAAATCTCTTACGCGAAATCACCGACCACTCCTTCAGATTGCTCCGACGCGACATCGACCCTCACAGTGACGTCCGGATCTAAAAGCAGCGTCACCGGCCTCGATGCCAATTCGGAATACAATTTTAGAATCTGCAGTGTTTCGAGCGACGGGCTCGGTGTCTCAACGGGCCTCACTGCTTCCGCGTCGACGCTGCCTACTTGCGACTGGACTCTTTCGTCCGGAGCTTTGGATTCGGGTACCGTCGGAAATCTCACTTTCAGCGCGAACGCCGATTCCTCCGATAGCTTCACGGAGTTCAATGCGTTCCTGGCCGCAGCCCAGACGGCAGGCGACTCAAACTCCGACGGACTCAAGACGGTTTGTCTTTCGGATGGCATGACAATCGTGAATACCGACGCGCTGGCGGGCACACGCATCGAAATCCCCGGTAACGATTTCGTCGTATACGCTCCCACGGGCGCACTCGCTCGGTTCGTGAATACCTACACCACACCCGCCGACGACGCCAAAGCGATGGGGCTTTATGCGAATGCCAAAAGCGGCCTCCGTTTTCATAATCTCAGCATCGAGACGAACGGTGCCAACGGAGTCGGCTTGTATATGGTCAATACTGCTGTCGACGCAGCCACACGCGTGATCTCTGTCACGCATGCGAACGGAGCCGATGCCTTAGCCTTTGAAGGGTCGAGTGCGGTTATCGAGCGTTTGAGTGATTTCAGCGGAACGGTGGGCGGTCAGTTCGGATTTGGTCTTGGAATCTATAGCGGTGCACACGTTGCAGCTGCGACCCGCGGGACGATCGAGTCCTCGGTGAGCTCTGGGGTGATGAATTCTTATGGACTCGCCCTGGCTGGCAACGGTGCTCGTCTGGATTCACTCACTCACACTTCGATCACGACCAATGGAGCGCGTTCGCAAGGCATCTTTTTAACGAATGTAGTGTCGATCGGAGATCTCGAAGACATCGTGATTCGGACCGAAGGCGAAGACGCCGACGGGATCTACATGCAGCTTGGAGCGAGCATTGAGGCCATCAATCATCTCGAAATTCGTCGCGCTTCAACGGCAACACTGACCGCCGGTGGGATTGTCGTACATCATGACGCCCCTCGTCCCTTCTTCGTGACAAGCGGTATCCAGAATGTGCGGATTTGTTCGGAAGTCGGTGCCACGGCTTGGGATACCGCTCCGGGACAATTTATCGCAGGAGCGGGACCGGGCGGCTTCCCCTATGGAGCTGGCAAATGGAAGCCAAGCACCCACGCCGCTTACACGGGATCGAATCCAGGCATTGAAACTTTTCCCTTTGATGATCCGGCTTCGACAGCCGGAACTGACGCCGGAATTCAATTCGGCGGACTCTGTCCCAACTGAAAGCGGATCTTGCCAGACAGTATCAGGTTCCGATCCAAAACATTGTCCGGTGGCGGCCGGTTCATCAATGAAAACCAAATACTTCGCAAGTCGCTCGCGAACTCGCGAATATGACAAGGGACCGCGATATTTTGAAAGATGCGGTCGATTTAGCTGCAAAAAAAATGGATTTGCCTTGTACTTAAGTGATCTCGTTCGAACGAGTACCAAAATAAATCTTCGAGCGAAAATCGCTGCACCCGCGGTGGTGTTCACATTTTTAATTTTGATTAAAAGGCCAATGCCTAAAATGGAGCGGGAGACGGGATTCAAACCCGCGACCTTTGCCTTGGCAAAATAATCCGCCTCTTTTTCCAACATCCTGAATCTATTAATTTTTCCATATAACATCAGATGGTTACGGCCTTTTGGAGCCTCGTTCGACTTCGGTTGATTTCGTTCAATTTCGGTCCGTTGTTAGACATCCGTTAGACATCGGACCCAAAATTTTTATAACAAAATCGAAAGGAATCACCGTATGCCACTATCCATATTTCAAAGCAAACTCATGACCGCAGGACTTGCCACTGCTGTTGGCGTAGGAGCCGCCTCACACGACTACTTCGGACTCTACTCAGCTCTTACCAAGAAAATCTCAGACCCCAAAGCCCTTCATGATCTGACGACGCGCGTCCACGCCGCCGAGGTCGACCTTCTTAGAATCGATTGGAAGGCGGCCGCCCCCGTCGTCTTTTGCAATGAATTCTCAATCAACTGGGATCCCAAAAGTAGAAATTGTATTCGACCATAACCTGGGTGCGAGTTAACTTATGGACCGTTAATTGCTTACTATGTTGTACGCCGTTTCCGATTAAGAAGTTCATTCTTAGCTCAGCTGGCATTTAAAGGAGTTCACGGAATGAGAAGCCATTTAAGCGCCATTCACAAAGGGCGCAAATCTCGCAATCACGAAGATCATGAGAACAAAGTACCCGCCAATAACTGGAAATCGGGTAAAAATGCCACGCAGCATCTATCCAGTAATGAGTCCGAGAAGATGATTGCAAAAGTCGCTGGTAACCCGCTTAAAGTCAAAGAGCATCACTATAGAGGGGCTGAGCTTGGACTACCGGCTGACAGCCAGACCTTGCAGGCTGCCTTTCAAACCTCGCGAAGTTTTACTCATGATCTAGATGAAAATGATGACGAAAGAATGTCCTCGGCGATTACGAGGGCTGGAGTATACAGAGAAGAAGGCGCCCCGGCCAACGGCCCAGACATCGATCGCGAATTTGCCTTGGAGCAGGAAGCGACTCACGAAACCATATCAGCTAACAGAGCTCTTGAAATTTTTAATGATGCCAACGACGACGATCTTGAGTTGGTACCAGAGAAAGACACTCAGGCGAGAAATGAAAAACAAAGCTAAGCCGGCGAAGCTCACGACCAAAGGCGAATATTCGCTTCATCTGAAAGCGAAAGATTTGGGCTCAGCTAAGAAGAGCGCAGATAAAAAGCCAAAGATTTCGCCTCCGATTTCTCGGTCCGACACAAGCAAAAAATTCGGAGATGGGACTCGTGACTCGGTTGATGAGGCATCATGGGAGTCTTTTCCTGCGAGTGATCCTCCGGCGTGGAGTGTCACGCGAGGAAGATAACTAGATGTTGCATATCGGCAAAGGTTCTTCTTCTGAGCAGATAATAAAAGATCCCGTTTGCGGAATGATCGTCACTCCGGCTGCGGCAAAAGGCCAGTGGAACTTACAAAATGGATAAAACAATTTGGCTTTCAATTTTGCCTCCCGTTATCACAATTGCATTGGCGATTTGGTCAAGAAACATCCTTCCTTCACTACTTGCCGGCCTGTTGGTGGGAAGTTACTGTTTGCACACCACTCTTGTCGGCGGATTTGAAATAGCGGCCCAAAATATTGTCAAACTACTTTCTGAAAAAAGTAATTTGCAGGTGCTTCTATTTTTATATTTCTTTAGCGGACTCATCGCACTGATAAAAAAATCAGGTGGAATTACGGCTTTTTCAGATGAAATAGAGAGTCACGTACAAAACGAAAAAGGGGTTTTCTATACCTTATGGGCGCTCATTCCCGTTACGTTTATAGACTGTGGATTTAGGGTCATTGGCGCTGGATCTATTATTAAATCCTTAGCTGAGAAACACAAGGTCTCTAAGCAAAGACTAGCCTTTATGCTTAATAACACAGCCAGCCCACTTGTGGAGATGATTCCGATCGCCACCACTTTCGTGGGATTCAATGTTGCAAATATTAATCAAGGGCTAAAAATTGCTTCAATTACAGATCAATCTCCCTATAGTATTTTACTTCGCGCCATTCCCTTTGAGTTTTTTAGTATCGCTGCAATTTCAATCGCCTTCTTTTCAATTTTTTTTCAATGGAACAAAGCTGACGGAAAAAAAAGCGCTGGACCTCAAGCGCACACGGTTAAACATTCCGAAATGTCGATGGC
>JBDSDI010000143.1:0-9517 GCA_039920645.1 Bdellovibrionota bacterium
CACCACGAACGAATCTACGATTTCAAGAAGGTTCAACCCATCCTCTGGCTCGAAATTCTTCAACAAACAACGCAGCAGCCTTTCATAGCTCTTCGGATCAATTTTGCGTCCAAGCCAGCTCATGCAAATACCTCGAAAATCTCTCCAGGAATCAAACTCTCAAGCTTTGATCCGTGAGCCTCCAACGCCTTTCTTGCCTGGTTCTCCGCAAGATGGGCATAAACCTGTGTCGTCGAAACATTAGTGTGATTCAAAACCTTTCCGATAAGTTGAAGGCTATGACCCGACTGAGCGAGATAAGATCCTACAGTGCGTCTCAGATCATGAAGACGTACGTCCTCAAGTCCCGACGCCTTACGAATTCGGGACCACGCTTTTGATATGTTGACCAAAGGAGCACCTTTCCGGTTGCCGACGAGAATATATGGGTTATCAGGTTGACGGCGCAGACTGAGCTTTATGAGCAATTTCATTGCTGGAGGGTTCAACGGAACGTAATGAACGCGTCCCGCCTTCGTCTTTGGAAGCCGCAGTTCAAACCGCGTAAAATTCACGTCTTCCCACTTGGCTTGAAGGAGTTCGGATTTGCGAACACCCGTAAGAAGATAAAGCCAAAAGGCAGACTGAACGTAGAGGTTCTTTTCCTGAGCGACTACAGAGGCGAGCTTCGGCAATTCCGTTTCAGAAACCCACCGGTCACGCTTCTCTTCTTTAAATTTGCTGATGCCTTTTGCGGGATTGGCCGAAGCCTCGTCCAAAATCCCCCATTCCTGGGCAAGGCCAAACATCCTGGATAGTAGGGCTATGGTTCGGTTCGCTTCGTACTTAGCCCTTTTCCCGATTTCATGATGAAACGAGGCAACTTCGGAACGCGAAATGTCCCTAACCCGTTGCGGACCCCATTTCGGCAAAATGCTTCGCTGGATACGTTTCTCGTCGGACCTCCAGGAACGTTTAAATGGCTTGGCGTAGCGTTCGAGGTACGCATCGGCCAAATCGGCCATCGTTTCGCCCTGCTGTTCCCGTCGGCGGTTTAAAACCGGATTCTCGCCCCCAATAACTTGGGCAAGCATCAACTTAGCCTGATCCCGTCCTTGCTGTAGGGTTAGGACGCCGTACGCCCCAAGTGTCAGCAAGTGCTTACGACCTTTGGATCGATAACTAACTACGAAGGATTTCTTCCCACTTGGGTAGAGCCTTAGGCCAAAGCCGGAGACCTCCGAATCCCAAAGGATGCTACGTCCCCCGTCCGCTCGGTCATACTTGGCCTTATCAACAATCGTTTTAGTTAGCTTCAAGGGACCTCCCCCCGTCTTTGGTCCCCTAAGCTAGCTCTCAAGTCACCATTGAGTCACCAAGACATGTAGAAACATAGGGGTCATTAATGCCGCCTTCCAGCACATTCTCCCTATGAAAACAGCAACACTTAGTAGCACTAAGTAGGTCGCAGAAATCAGAGTCAAAGACTGTTAATCACCCTGTCGCAGGTTCAAATCCTGCCCAGCGAGCCAATTTTTTACATAACGAAGAACGGTAGAGATTCAGCGGTACGTCCGTGCTGTCGAGAACGTCGTTTCAGCGATAACGAAAACCTTCAGACGAAATGACCTCTCTTCGGGTAGGCATTTATTATGAGTCCTTATCCATGAAGATTTTTCGGCAACCAACCCAAAGTTACTGGCTCCTCGCTGCGGGCATTTACAATGTCGTCTGGGGAACTTTTATCGTCCTTTTCCCCAATGCCATTTTTAAAATGGTCAATATGGAAATTCCCAACTACCCGGAAATTTGGCAGTGCGTGGGAATGATCGTAGGAGTCTATGGAGTTGGTTATTGGATAGCCTCTAAAAATCCGCTTCGCCACTGGCCCATTGTACTGGTGGGATTGATGGGAAAGATTTTAGGGCCAATCGGATTTCTCGGAGCCTGGCTCCAGGGGCGATTTGCGCTGGGGTTTTTTGTAGTCATTATTTTTAACGACCTCGTCTGGTGGATCCCCTTTTCTCGTATTTTGCTACGCGCGCGGCGTGATGATGAGCTTCGCGCTTAGTCTTCATTTTCTCGCACTCGGAGTCATGCTGGGTGTGATCTGGCTCGTGCAGATTTTTCTGTATCCGGGGTTTCGGTCCGTCCCGGAATCTCATTTTGTACTGCACCACCAAAGGCACGCGGCTTTGATTTCTCGAGTCGTAGGACCCGCGATGCTCGCTGAAGGAGCTACTGGTCTTTGGCTATGGACTCAACGTCGGGACTTATTTTGGACCGGGCAGTTAGCGTTGATGGGAGTGAATATTTTACTCACTTTTGCTTACGCAGTGTCGTGGCATGCCCAGCTTTCAAAGGGGAAAGACCTGCTCGTCATCGAAAAAATCATTCGGATCAACGCGGTACGAGTAGCGTGTTGGTCCCTGAGAGCCGCTTGTTTAATGGTATGGGCAGCTCGGGAGTTTCGCTTTGGATAGGGTGGCTCTTAGACAGACGTGGGAGAACGTCGTTTTTTTGAACTACCGTGGCCCCGCGTCTCTGGTGAAGGAGTGTCTGCCTCGAGGTTTAGAACTCGATCTTTTTGAAGGAGAAGCTGTTCTGTCACTCGTCCCTTTTCGAATGCGTCGAGTGCGGTGGCGAGGACTGGGTTCACCCGGTCTGTGGGACTCGTTGTGGGAATTCAATTTGCGAACTTATGTTCGAGCGGGATCAGTTCGCGGAATTTACTTCTTTACCCTTGAAGCCGATCATCGTTTGGCGGTCTGGGCAGCTCGAACGTTCTTTCATCTCCCCTATGCTCACTCGAAGATTGCAGCGACAACAATGGGCTCTCATTTTGACTTTTATCACCGTCGCGGTGACGGAGAGTCATCGTTCAAAATCGATCTTGGGCCGGAACCCTTGCCAGAAAATCCACTTATGGAATGGGCTACGGAGCGTTACAGTCTGCTGGCTCCCCACCAAGACGGATTCCTCCGCGGAGACGTCGAGCACGCGAGGTGGGCCCTGCAGAGCTGCGACATCATTCAATCACAGCCCGGACTGCTGGGTATGATCCCTGGCGCACTTGAATCTTTCCGTTTTGCGGGAGCGGCCTGGTGTCCTTCCCTCGAGGTGGCGTTCCGCCCCTTTCGCTTCTTGAAACCGAGCTAAGCGAGTCGCCGGTCAGAACCGTTACTCTGCTTGGGAGACTTTTTGGAATGAACTCATGTCGAGCTCTACATAGTGCTTGGTGTAGAATTCGAGGAAGTCGTCGCGGAAGCTCGAAGCGAGAACGGCTTGGGCGAGTGAGAATGCCGAATAGAGAGATTCCAATGCGGCGTCTTTAAGGCCTTTGCGACGCTCATCGTAGTTCGCGCGAAGCTGAAGCTTGCTCTGCTCGTATTTGGATTCGCTGAGCGAAACCCAAAGGTCGGATGAGGACTGGAGCTTCGGGAGCGCGAACTTTAAATTCCAATCTGAAACCGTGAGAGGATCCGCGGGAGCTTTTTCGATTTTAACGACGACGTCACCGAGAAGCTCCATTGTCTGACGCTTCAAGGCGTCGCCGGACTTATAAGACTTTGCTTCGATTTGGGATTCACCGGCCAAGTAGGCCGCGAAAACTTTTGCACCATTTGGCGCCGCTACGGCATGAGCTTTGTCGCGAGCCGTAGCTGAAAGCGAGATCAGGAAAACGGCGCTAGCAATAAGAGCTTTCATTCTTGTGTCCCGACCTCTCTCATCACGGGCATATGGACAGCTCGTTGAGTATTCGCCTTGCTCTTCGCAATCAACGATTCACGCGTGCTTTTATAGGCCATATTGGCTGAACTCCAGCTCTTAACGTCTTCACAGCTGCTTTTGAACTGAGTCAGGACCGCGCCCAGACGCATCATCTCCATACGACGAGCGATGGATTTCTTGTTCACGCAATCGGCGCGCGAGAGAACGGCGTCGGCTAAATAGGCACGCGCGGGACTGACGGGACCGCTCCAGGGCGAGACACCGATCTTGTCGCGGAACACGCGTCGGTACTTACCCCAGCTTTGGTAGATCTTCATGGAGTCGCTCGCGCAGGCCGCTTCGATGGCGGTCATACCTTTCGAGAAATATTCGGACTGGTTGGAGAGAATACTCGTCGAGTCGTCCATTTTTTCGAGCATGAGGTTCACGTCGGAATCGAGGGTGTTGGAAAGCTTTTCAATATCAGAGCGCGGAACCGTCTTGTTCTTGGACGTGGCGAGAAGGTCCGCCATCGCTACGTAGTCGGCGCGCGCGCGTTGCGATGTATTGAAGAACGACTGCATATTCAATACGAGAGCATCGTTGCTTGCTCGGGTATCGGTCAAAGTTCCTTGGGTGGCGTTGAGCGCTGAAGAAGCATTCGCATTCTTGCTAGTCGTGCTGCGCAGAAGTTCGGGATCGTTGAAATAGGACTTGGTCGCGTCGCGAATCGCAAGGATCCGATCGGTGAAGGTCTTAGGATCGACGGTGTTGGGAACGACGATCTTCTTACCGTCGGAACTATCAACGGTCGGAAGTGATTCGATGACCGCGTTTTCGATATCGCGATTCACTGCGGGAATGCCCGCCGCAGACGGAGAACTTTCGGAAGCCGAGCTCGGATGAGCTACGGGAACCAGACCGATAGCTTCCTTAGTCTTGGTTCTCACCTCGGCGTTGCCGAGGTTAGTGAGTGTCGCGCGCAGGTCATTTCCGAGAGTCTGCATGACCGTCGCGAGGAATAAAAATTTTACGGGTGTTGAGGCCATGTTTTGAGCGGACGAGCTGCTTGCGGCTTGAGTCACTTGCGTGGCAGCGGCGGCCGTACTCCCAATTGCCATTTGAGCCGTTTTAGCCACAGACGCCGCAATACTTTGTTTGGCGACACCGATGATTGCCGTCGGAATCGAGAGCGCGAGCCCGTCGGCCAGCGCATTGACCATCGCCGTATCCCTTTTTAGACCGTTGGCTTCGGTATCGAGGTAGGCATTCATCGCCGGAAGCGCAGGCGCGACTTCTTCGAGACTTGAAAAGAATTTCGTACGATCATCGCTGAGACTCACGCCCAAGAGGGCGTTCTTCATAGGAGGAAAATTACCGCGCGTCATGTAGATCAGGGGATGGTTGATGATGGGCGCGAGTTCAGCCGCCAGTTCGCCGGCCTTGTGAAGAGCCTCGACGTCGACGTCTTTCTGGTCTCCATTCGTAGCGATGTATTTTTCTTCCACGCTAAGCGTGGCGGCTTTGCGTGCGGCGGACGAACTTCCTCGCGGACTTTGAGTACGAAGGGAATTGTATACCCCGAAGGATGAGATGCTTCTGGGATTTGCCAACATCTGGTTCATGATCTCGGGAGGTCCGATCTTGATCGGTCCCCGTTTCTCGACGATCTCGTCTTGGACCATCTTCGTGAACTGAGAGATCATTGATTCCGAAACCTTCTTCATGTTCGCGAGGCTGACTTTGATACGCGGGCTCTCGCTTTCGGTGGGAACGCACGAATCGCCCATCTCAAGACGGAGGGCATCGGAGATGGCCTGAGCGTCGCTGGAATCCAGAGAACTGGATAGCACTTTGGTGCCTTCGGCATCGGTTGAGACGCCCGATTTTGCGGGCACGGGAAGTTGAGAACGATGTTGTGCGAAAGCCCCCGTCGAAACGGAAAGAAGCAGCAGTGCAAATCCGCCATGCCTAGACAATCGAGATCCCCTTTTTCCCCTAGGCCCGATTCTATCCGATTCGACTTAAACAAAACAACAACTGTCTCGGGATTATCTTTAAAATTAATATCTTAGTTCTCAATACCCCTCTTATAAAATTCGATTTTTTAACCGATACTTAACTTGTTATGAATTGGAAAAATTCAAAGAGACTCAAAGCGGTCCTGGGCCTTGCGAGCCTCAGCCTTTCCCTGAGCGCAAATGCGCAAAACGGAGTTCCGCAAACACATTGCGAGACCGCCGACGAAGAACTCGTACAAGTTTCCAAGCGACTCGACGATACCGAGCGCCGTTCGTACTTCGAACAAATCTATTCGGACCTCTTTCAAATCGACGCCGTCCGCAAGAATCCTCCCGATGGCGTCTCGGCAAGCTACCTCGCCCGATGCCTCAGCATCAAACGTCGCGCTTTGATGACCAATCTCGACAATGCATCGGGAAGCTTCCGAACCAGCTTCGATGTCACCGTCAAACTGGCCAAGCTGCACCGCAATTTTGGAAACGCGAAACAAGCGCTGGAGATGTACGAGCGCGCACTCAAGATGCGCGAAGACGCCTACAACGTGCGCATGGAATATTTTTACCTCTGGAAAGAGCAGAACCAGCAGCGCATCCACAGCGGATCCGCTAAGTCCCTTACGAGCAGCGATTTCAAAACTTTCTTTGAAAAATTCAACGAGCTGCTGAGCCCTATATTACGCGACACCCAGGCACCGCAAGATATCCGCGTCCAAGCCTATATGGAACGTGCTTCGCTTTACGCCGAGGCGTCGCAATGGGCCTACGTGATCAAGGATCTCGAAGCCGTACTGGCTCTCGAACCTTCGAACATCCAGGCCCGGGAACAACTCGTACTCTACAACTGCAGTCGCAAGATTGCGACCGAATGTCGCAAACATCTCGAACAGTACATCCTTCAGAACCCGAGCAATCTCGCGAGCACCATTCAGCTTCTCGCTCTTCAGTACGAACAAGAAGACTATAACTCCGTCCTCACCACGAGTTCGCGCGCGTTGAAGCACTTCCCCGACAACGTGGACATCCTCGCAATTCGCGGCCTTATTCTGAGTCAGTTCGGACGCGGCGAAGAGGCTCGCGCTATCATCGACGCTGTCCTGAAAAAATCTCCTACCAATGCTTGGGCCCTACGTGCTCGCGCTCGCGATCTTTACGCCAAAGCCCAGGAATTCCAGAAACGCGGATTACTCTCCAACGCTCTCAAGAGTCTCGAAGATGCCTTGGCCACGATGAAGACAGCAGGCCTCTCGAATGAACGCGACGGTCTCGATATCAACGAAAAAATGGCGCTCATCATCTATGATTTTCTGCGCTCCAAAAACTTTCCTAAGTCCGAGGCGACTCATGCCGACGCTCGACGCGTAGCGGAGCTGCTCACTCCCATCTTCACCAATGCGTCCAAAAAAAGAAATGCCGTAAGCCTGGTCGAGCCCTATTTCCATGCGCTCGAACTCGCGGGTATAACGAACTTCTCCAAGCCCTGCGATATGCTTCACAAAAGCAACGTGCCGCTGACCCAGTCGACACGCGCCGTGAAAGCCTGCTCGGGAATCTGATCGATGACGCTGAGTCGGACTACGCTTCTCCTCGCCGCGGCCACGCTCACTAGCGTCTGCGAAGCCACTCCCCGCAAAGTGATCTCCGCGCGATTTCCCGTAACGTCGGGCGAAGTCTCCAAGACCAGTTCGCTCGCGCTTGGCGCCGGCACGCTCGAGATCGACGTTTCGAAAGCCGATCTGCAACTGATCGTCTGGAAGGTCGACGCGGCTTACGCTCTCGAGGCGAACATCGACATTGCACACGTGAATCAATCGGTGCTTGCGACCGATTCCTCCGGGAAACTTCTCGCCAAAGTCACGCAGCTTGGCGCCATTCCTTGGATCAAGGTCTATCTTCCCGACGAAGCTCCGCACACACTTGACGTCACCTGCATTTCGCGCAAACAGATCTGCCAAGGCGTTTGGAAAAAATTTCCTTTCGATAGCTCGAAAGAAATGACCATAAAAATCGAGGCGAATTTGCGCGGCCTCGAAGGCAAAGTGTGGTCCCCCGTGCTGAATTCGCTAAGACTCATGAATTCGACGAGCGAGACACTCGGACTCAAAACTAAGGTATTGAGTCCGCTCTATAAGACTCAGCCCGGCGCCAGCGCCGCGCGCGTGCGCGTTTCCTCGCTTTACGATCTCCTGCGCATGCCTAAGGAGTTCGCGAAACTGAATCTGCTGAGTGTCTACGACTGGACCTTCCTTAACGCCGACTCGCTCCGCGAGACCGGCTTCGTGAAAATTCTTTACAAGACGCTCTTCCAAGCCGACAAAGGGCAATTCCTTCTGGACACTCTCGCCAACTCGACGCTTCAGACTCAGGATTTTCCCGAAGGCCGTGCTTTTTTTGCATCGCCCGGCGATGTGATTTCTTTTTCGAGCCGCAAAACCAAAGAAGCTCCGGAAAGCTCGCTCAGAGCCCTTGAGTTCGAGTGAGCCTCGCGGCATAAGGAAAGAGATGTCGAACAAGACGGCTCTGACGATCGGAAACTTCGACGGTGTTCATCGCGGGCATCGCGTCCTGCTCGAGAGGATCCGAAAGTTCCGCGAGAGCCACGCGGCTAAGGGCCTGAAAACCTGCGTGCTCACTTTCGATCCTCATCCCGCCGAAATCCTTCGTCCCGAAATGCCGCTTCTGAAGCTCACGTCCACCACCGAGCGCGTAAAACTCATCAAAGACTGCGGCATCGACGAGGTGCGCGTGATCGCTTTCACCAAGGAATTTTCCAAGACTCCTGCGCGGGATTTTTTCGAAAACGTCCTGATTCGCGATCTCGATCCCGCGCTTGTCGTGGTCGGTCACAACTTTTTCTTCGGTCATCAGCGCAGCGGCACTCCGGGCAAAGTTCTGGACTGGTGCGAAGAGATCGGAATTCAGGCCGAGGTCGTAGGTCCCGTGGAAGCAGACGGTGAAGAGATCTCCAGTTCACGTATCCGCAGACTTCTTCAAGAAGGACACGTCCAATCGGCGAGTCGTCTTTTAGGCCGCGACTTCTCTTATACTGGCGAAGTCGTTCACGGCGCGGCCCGCGGACGCACAATCGGCATCCCCACCGCCAACATCAAACCCGAGGCCGGCCGCTGTCTTCCCAAGAACGGGGTGTACGTCACGGTTTCGAGCACTCACGACGGCCGCACCTTTCCCTCTATTACTAATGTCGGCGTAAAGCCCACCATCGCCGGTGGAAATCACGAACTTAGCCTCGAAACTCATCTGCTGGATTTTGAAGGCGATTTGTATGGAAATCATCTGACTGTCGAATTTCGTGACAGGGTACGTGACGAAAAGCGCTTCTCCTCGATTCAGGAGCTTTCTGAACAAATTCATAAAGATATCGCTTTTGCACGTGAGCGGCTCGACACAATTTAGACACTGGCCCACCGCTTGCACCTTTTAGCTCAAAGGTTTCTCTTTTGAGATTGAGGGTGGGTTTATGAACAAAGTCTACACACAGTATCTGATCGCGATGGCCGGGCTCTTAAGTCTGACCGCGTGCAACGATCCCAAGACATTCGTTCCTACGAATACCGAGAAGTTCACGTTCTACGAACAAGACTTCTACTCGCAGGCGCAGCAAGTTCTGCAGGCCGACTATTTAATCGTGCCCGACATGAGTTATTCAATGAACACTTCGAAAGCGACGCTCGAGTCAGCTCT
Source organism: Bdellovibrionota bacterium (assembly GCA_039920645.1). Classification (GTDB taxonomy): domain Bacteria; phylum Bdellovibrionota; class UBA2428; order UBA2428; family UBA2428; genus CAMCVE01. Next base: position 9,411 of record JBDSDI010000143.1, read on the forward strand.
CGATCAGTTCTCTTCGACTCTTGCCGATCAAAACATCGACTATCGCATCGGATTCGTACAAGGAACCGTGCAGTCGAACGGCTTTTATGCTGGCGCGATCCCTTCGA
>JBDSDI010000144.1:0-7936 GCA_039920645.1 Bdellovibrionota bacterium
ACCATCGACAGGAAGAAGTTTAAGTCTCGCCTGACGGTTCCAGGTAATGGGCAGGCCCTTGTCGCCCTTTTTGTTTTCTTGATTGGTAATGACCCGAAGTCGACTGCGCACTTCGTCGCGGCTCATAGCTGTTCCGCGTTTCCGGAAGAGGCCGCCGCCGCGTCCGCTGAGGTTCGGTCCCTGAAATTTGATCATGAGATAACCGGCGAGCATACCGCCAAGATGGACGAGATGCGCCACACCCTTGTCCGAAAAGAAGACCGCGGAGACGACTTCGATCGCGGTGAGGATCATGACAAACTGACGCGCCTTCATGGGAACGACGAAGAAGACCAAAACCTGCGCTTCGCCGTTGAGCATTCCGAATGCGATGAAGAGACCATAGAGTGCGCCGGACGCGCCGATGATCGGCGTGTTACCGAGACCGACGGCATAGGCCGGAGCAATGAGCATGAGCGCGAGCCAAACGAGCGTGTGCACGATCGCGCCACCAATGGCACAGATCAGATAATAACGAAGAAACTTCGCGTGTCCCCAGCGCCATTCGAGCTCGGTACCGAGCATGTAGAGAACCAGAAGATTAAAGAGCAGGTGGGTCAGAAGATCGGCATGGAGGAAAGAGTAAGTAACAACCTGCCAGATTCGACCGGAGAAGAAAGAGACGGGTGAGAATCCGAAGAAGCTTTCGACAGGAAATCCGGACATGCGTCCTACGGCGAGCTGTAAAATGAAAACAACCGCGTAGAGGATAAGTAGTGCACGCACTACTGGACTCATACGCGGTTGCTGAAAGCCGACTCGTGTCACCCGGGAAGTCTTAACCTCTCAGGTGCGAGAAATCAAAAGATCGTTCGATTAGAACGATGCCATTACGTAGAACGTATAGGAAGCGGTCTTCGCGTCGAAAATCTTGAAGGTGCTGTTGAGAACGGTGTCGTTCGAAACGGACACGGCGTAGCTTACGGGACCGGTGACGAGGGGGATATCGAGGATCAACTCGTTCGACAGTTTCGCAGTTTGGATTGCGCCGTCAGCGCCCGCAGCACCGCCTTTGTAGCTCTGGGTGATGCTACCCGAGAGGGTGAGAGCCATCTTGTCGCTGATTTTGTAAGCGGGGATGTACTCAAGACCATAGGTCAGCAGGTTAATGCCTGCAGGCTGGGCACCGGGAAGCACGTACTTCTGGGAAGCGCGGTTCACGAGTGGGACGCTAACGAGAGGACGCAGGTTAACGCTCCAGATTTTGCCTTCGAGAGAGAACGCAGGACGGAGAAGGATGGAACCCCAACCGCCGTTTTGCTTAGCTGAGGCGTTGGTAGGAACAGTCCAACGCGTCGTGAAGGACGTCTTCCAGTCGCCGCCGAGCCAGTTCAGGCCCTTCTTGGTAACAGGAACGCGGATGTAGTTGTGGGTTTGGTCAAGCTTAGCGTCACCGCCAGTGATGTACTTGATGTCTTGCGAGTACTCGACGGTACCACTGAGGGTTTCGCTGAACTTATAGGTTCCCGACGCATAGATCGTCGTTGCAAGGTCGTCTTTGTCGCCCTTTTCATGGGGAGTCCACGTGTTGTCGAGTTCCGTGTAGTAAGCAAGTTGTGCATTTGCTGCCGAAGCCGCAAGAAGTCCAAGGCTCAATGTGAGTGTTTTCATGATCGTGCGCATAAATTTTTCATCCTCTCCGAATTTTTCACAAGCTCTCTCTTTGCAGAAAGGCAGTCAATACGAAACGTCGTTAATAAGTCTTTCTCAGCCCAGTTTTTTTGGGAATTTTGCGAAAGAAAGTTTCGCAGAATGTTCGAGTCTCAACAATTCATTGTATTTTGCGATGCGCTCAGAGCGACTCGCGGAACCCGTTTTCACTTGTCCGCAACCCGTTGCAACCGCAAGGTGCGCGAGCGTCGTGTCTTCGGTTTCACCTGAACGATGGGAAACGATCGATGCCCATCCGTTCTTCGTCGCGAGTTGCATCGTCTCGAGAGTCTCAAGAAGCGTTCCGACTTGGTTGAGCTTGATAAGAATAGCGTTGCCCGCTTTTCGCTCGAGCCCTTCCGAAAGACGTTTCACCTGCGTAACGAAGAGATCGTCGCCGACGAGCTGAAGACGCGAGCCGAGTTCCTTGGTCGCATGCGTCCAGGCATCCCAGTCATCTTCCGCAAATCCGTCCTCGATCGAAACAATCGGGAATTTATCTGCGAGGCCACGGTAGTAATCAGTGAGCTGTTGGCCGTTGACGGTGCCGAGGCTCGCGTCGCGGAACTGGTACTTGCCCTCTTTGAAAAATTCGGATGATGCAACATCAAGCGCGAGTCCGATCTGCGATCCGGGTTGGTAGCCAGCCGCTTCGATCGCGGTCATGATGAGCTCGAGAGCCGCTTTGTTGGACTCGAGTTTAGGAGCGAAGCCGCCTTCATCGCCGACGGAAGTGGCGAGGCCCTTGCCCGCGAGGATCTTCTTCAGGTGATGAAAGATCTCAGCGCCGGCGCGGATCGACTCTGAGAAGGAATCGAATCCGTGGGGAACGATCATGAACTCTTGAACGTCGAGTCCGTTGTCGGCGTGCGCGCCACCGTTGATGATGTTCATGAGAGGAACGGGAAGCTTCATTTGGGTTTGGTAACCCAGGAAACCGGCCTGTTTGTGGATCCAGGATGCGAGGCTTTCTCCGCAGTGCTGGCTCATCGCCTTCGCCACCGCGAGCGAAACCGAGAGGATCGCGTTCGCGCCAAGTTTGGTTTTGTGGGGGGTTCCGTCGGCTTCGAGAAGCGCGCGGTCGATCACGCGAAGATCGTCGGCGGACTTGCCGATGACGGCGGGAGCGAGGATCTTCTCGACGTTGGAGACGGCCTTAAGGACGCCTTTACCGAGGTAGCGGGCCTTGTCGCCGTCGCGAAGCTCAAGCGCCTCATGAACGCCGGTCGACGCTCCCGAAGGCACGATCGCGCGGCCTACGACGCCCGAGTCGAGTTCGACCTCGGCTTCGACGGTGGGGAACCCTCGGGAATCAAGAACTTCACGTGCTCTTACGGATACGATTTTCGACATGCCACTGAGGTAGCACGGCCCCGGGACCAGGCAATACGCGAAAGCACTAGGCGACTTTTTTAGCCTGATTTTTGAAGATATGTAGCGGATAAGGAATGCCGCTCGTAACGATCGAATCGGCAAAGCTCGGCATGTTGCCACAAGGCACGTGCGAACCGATGATCTTGCCGTCTTCGGCGGTGGAGGTCTGCTCGAATTTAAAGATGTCGCGCAGGATATAGGTTCCGTGATCGCTCACTCCCAGACATTCGGAGATATAGGTGAGTTTACGGCTGCCGTCCCGGAGACGGTTGGCCTGCACAACGACATGGACCGCATCGGCGACTTGCGAACGGATGACGTGGGCGGGGACGCCCGAGTCGGCGATCATACAGAGGGTTTCGATACGGTTCATGGCTTGCGTGGGATTGTTCGCGTGAAGCGTGCCCATCGAGCCATCGTGACCCGTGTTCATGGCCTGGATGAGGTCGAGACCCTCGGGTCCGCGGACTTCACCGACGATGATGCGGTCCGGACGAAGACGCAAGGAAGCCTTCACGAGATCGCGGATCGTCACCTCGCCCTTACCTTCGAAATCCTTGTGCTTGGTTTCGAAGCGAACGACGTGATTGGATTTTACTTGAAGCTCGGCCGTGTCCTCGATGATGAGCAAGCGCTCATTACCGGGGATACGCGAACCGAGAACGTTCAGCAGTGTGGTCTTACCGGAACCGGTACCACCGCTGACGAGAATATTTCTTTTGAGAATTACGCAGAGATCCAGGAAACGGGCCATGTCCGGAGACATCGCGCCGAAAGTGATGAGACTTTGCAGTCCGAGTTTCTCTTTGGAGAATTTACGGATTGCCATCGTGGGACCGTTCTTCGCGCAAGGAGGAATTACCGCGCAGATACGCGAGCCGTCGGGAAGGCGTGCGTCGAGGATCGGCTCTTCGATCGAGATCGGTTTGCCGACGAATTGCGAAATGTTGCGGATGGCGGCGGTGAGTCCATCTTCACTCGTGAAAGCAAGATCAGTTTTGTGGATCCTGCCTTTGATTTCGATAAAAATTTCTTTGTGTCCGTTGATCATGATTTCCGTGACGCTCGGATCGTCGAGCAGGGAACGGATAGGCCTCAGGAACTCCCCGACCGAATCTTCGAACACGGATGTTTTCTTGATCTCGTCAGCCACTTCGAAAAGTTCCTTTATGCGTGAGCGATGCGCCAGCGCGCGGGCGTGCGTTGATGAATCGTGCCTTCGGTCTCGGACCAACATTGCATCGATCGCACCATGACGTTGAGCATGGCGTAGAGATGGTAATCGTCCTGGCCTGCGAGGAACGCTGCACGTCCTTGGATGTCGTTCTTCTGCGTAAAGTGGAAAAGAGTGCCGAGGTTCGCGTACGATTGATGGCCGTAGAGTTGTAGAATCGCGCGCTTCTCATGACGAGGAAGTTTAAAGAATTTATTGAGTCGGCCTTGGGACGACAAGAGTTCTAGGACTTCTTCCCAGACCTTATCTCTTACGGCGACCAGATTCGGTGTCGACATGGCAGTCTCCTTTCCTTGGATGTTGATGCCAGATGTTCTACTTACTCATCGGTCGTCGCTCACAGAACCTTAACAATTTTCGAAACGACAAAACCCCGCTTTCTCAAAAGAGAAAGCGGGGCTGTAAAAGTGAACTCGAAAGAGCGTTCGCTTACTTCAGGCTCGCCAAAGTTTTGACGAGGCCGTTCTTCGTGATCGTACGCATGCCGCTCGCGGAAACGCGGAGAGTGATCCACTGTCCGGTTTCTTCGTTGAAGAAGCGCTTCTTCTTCAGGTTAGGCAGCTGGCGCATTTTCGTCTTCGTATTGGAGTGCGAAACGTTGTTGCCAGTAAGAGGTTTTTTTCCGGTGATAACACATACGCGAGACATAGGGCTCTTCTATGCTCAAATTTCCCTGAGATATCAATTTAAAAGTGCATCGATCTTCGAAAGAAGCTTGTGGGTCAGGGTGGTCAGATGGAGCGTGGGCTCGCGCCAGACCCCCTCGGCGTAGCCCTCGGGGAGCTTTCCCTTCCACGGACCTCGCATCACCGCCCAAGCCTTGAATTTGTAGCGGGTAATGGTGTGAGTAACGGGGCCCAAGACACTGAAATCTTTTGATATTTTATCGAGATCTTCGGGTTCAATTTCCTTCAGAGGAAGCTCCCATTGACCCTCAAGCCGCTGGCCTAACGGAATCTTGCGGAAGATCATGGCGTCGGCGCCGTCCCAGAAAATTTCCGCGACCAGATGACGCTCCTCGATAACAGGGCGCTTTTTCGGAATCGGCCACGCGGCGACCCTTCCCTGAATCCGTGCCTCGCAGATCTCATTCAGCGGACAGACCTCACAGAGGGCTTGGGCGCCGGGACGACAGACCAGAGCTCCGAGCTCCATGAGGGACTGACCGAAGATAGGAAGGTCGGGCTTGGGAATCTCGACGACTGTTTTTGCGAGGATATCTTCGATGCCTTTGCGATCCGAAGAGGAGTTGAGCGGATCGGGAAGCGCGAAGACGCGAGCCCCCACGCGCAACACGTTTCCGTCGACCGGAACCGACGCATCGCCGAAAGCGATCGAAGCCACTGCCGCTGCCGTGTAAGGACCAATGCCCTTGAAGGACTGCCATTCGCTCGCACGCTCGGGCCAACGACCTTCGTGAGTCGTGCGCCATGCGACGAGTTCTTTCGCCGTTGCATGCACGTTGCGCGCACGAGAATAGTAACCGAGTCCAGCCCACATTTTCAGCACATCTTCGGCCGAAGCCTCGGCGAGATCTTCGATCTTCGGAAAGCGATGAGTCCAACGTGCGAAATACGGAAGCACCGTTTTCATCGTGGATTGCTGAGACATCACCTCCGAAATCCAGATGCGGTAAGGATCTATAGGTGCACTTCTCCAGGGCAAGGCCCGGGCGCCGTGGGCATACCACTGCTTCAGTCGCGGCCACGCCTCAAGGAATCGCAGTGAAAAAGGGAGACTCTTTGCCGACACGCGGGAGACGATCTAATGTAGGAAGCGTGCAGTCAATCTCCTTCCAGACCGAACTGAGACCGCTCGAAACGCCGAAGAGCGCGACTTCCGTGCGTGTCGAAGGCTGCACGAGCGGCACGCGCCTGCAGCTTCGTTTCGTCCTACGCGCGGAAGGTCTTGCCACTCAAGGACTCGATGCCTTCGCCTGGGAGAAAGACGCCGCGGGTTTCTCCGAGACGCTGTGGAAAAAAAGTTGCTTCGAAATTTTTCTCGCCGATGCTTCGACGGGCCGCTACTGGGAATGGAATTTTTCGCCGCTCGGCCGCTGGGGCGCTTTTTCTTTCCGTGCTCCGCGCGAGCGCTGTCCGAAAGAGGCACGCCGCGACGCCGGCCTGCTCTCTCTTTCTTACGACGCTACGAAGATTTACTCGGGCGAAGTGGCGGTCAAGGCCGAACTCGACCTCGCGTTCTCGTCGCTCTTAGGATGGGGTTTCGCGACGGGCGCCCTGCCCGTGGACGCGCTCGTCTCGCTCAACGCCATCACGGAATGCACAGATGGCGAGCGCGTCCACTGGGCGCTTAAACACAGTCCAAACGGCAAGGCCGATTTTCACACCCGCGAGAACTTCGTAAAACTCACTTCCCTTTAGCCCCTGGTTTCGATTCGGTTGTCATCTGCTTCTTCACATCGTCGGCGACCTTGCGTTCCATGCAGGCTTGGAACGAGCGCGCGAAGACGCCCACATCGAAGTCGTATTCCAGTTCCGAAAGCGTGACCTCGCGTTTGGAGAAGTCCAAAGGCCATGCAACGTCGCGCTGGAGATCTTTCATACAAAACTGGGCGCGATCACTGAAACACTTCGCAGGGAAACGGTAGACCGCTTTGCCTTTGAGTTTTTCACGCGCAGCGGACGTAGCATTCGACATGTCGGCCTGAAGATCGAGACGGCCTCCACCTTTTGTAGAAATTCTCATGCGTCCCAACTCAAGTTTGTCGTGGGTCTCTTGGAATTCGACCAGGGCCGATTCGGGTGAAGGCTGACATTCGAGACGTGCAGCATCGCTCAGCAGATAATCGCTCGCCGCCGATTTATCGAAGAAGGTATCGATTTTGGCCTTCACGGGGCGCGTCCAGACGTCGCCCTGGAGACCGCCGATCTGAAGCAATCCGCGTAGGCGGGCGTTCTTATCCCAATCGGAGAAATAGCGCCCCTGCGAGGTGAAAGTGCTCTCGCCTTTCACGCTTCCGCGCGTGAAACCCAGACCGAAAGGAAGCGCATCGATCGGAAGATTCTCGACGTTCACCGATGCGGCCCACTGCGGCTCGCCGTCACTGACCCAGGCCGGGGAGACGTCGAGCGTGGCAGATCCCGTCACTTTGCCTCCCTTATAAAGCAAAGAAAATGGTCGGAGTGTCGAGCGTCCGCGATTGTATTCGAGTTTACCCATGAGCTTCGAGAAGAGCGGTTGCGATTCCCATTGAACGTCGTCGATGTTGAGGTTCAGCGTCGCGCGGCTATTGCGCGCCCACCCCTCGTCGATCCAAGCATCAGGGAAAGTGTAACGATCCTTGGATTCGAGTTTCTTGAGCAGAAGGCTTAGCTCGATACGAGGAATCTGGAGATTGGCCTCGAGGTTCCAGGCCGGATTAAGGAACCAATCGATGAGATAGAGAGAGCGTTTTTTCTTTCCGGCTACGGGCTCCGGCGTAAGCGATCCTTCGAGACGATAGGTCTGGTTGCCCTTACGGATCTCGACGGGGGCGAAGTCGATCGATCGATCGCTGAAGCGCAGTTTGCCCGACATCGAATCGAAGGCGTTACCGAGCAAGTCCGCATTCCAAGAGAAGTTTTCGAAGCGGGTCTGTCCGTCGAAAGTAAGTGTCGCCCAATCAATATCCTGTTCACT
>JBDSDI010000145.1:0-2576 GCA_039920645.1 Bdellovibrionota bacterium
CGGTCACGGGTTGACCAGGGAGCGCCTCGTGAATGCGCGAGGTCGTAAAGAGTAGCTTTCCGCTAGCATGATCGATCGCGAACGTGTCGGCCCATTTGATGAGCGGATCTTTTACGAGTGTACGGATCTTGCCTTCGGGCGTGCGATAGACGATCGCGTTGGACTCAAGATCGGCCATGTAGAGATTGCCAGCGTCGTCGAAGATCATGCCGTCGGGAGCGGGCGTTTTTCCGAGATTTTCAATTTGGGCAATGACTTTAGATTCGGGCAGCGTATTGTCGTTCAGCGCAGCGACGGGGACGCGGTAAAGCGTGTAGGCCGTCAACGCGTGGTAGTACAGGAAGCCGTCGCGAAGCTCGATACCGTCAGAGTCAATGCGCAAGGGTTTGCCGTCGCGAAGCAATGCTTGACCTTCGACGTTCAAGACGACGTCTTCGGATTTTGTCGAGTCGTGCGCACTCAGGCGGCGCATCGCGGTTTTTTCTTTCAGGTCGAGCACAATGATCGCGCCGAGGCCCGAATCGGTGACGTACATCATGTGGCCGTCGATGCGCATGTCGTTGAGATAGGATTTCTCAGGAGCGATCTGCGGGGGGAAGAGAAGAGTACGGATGAGCCGGTCGTTCTTAAGATTGAACTCGTAGAGCTTTGCGTAACCGACGACGCCCGTCATGTTGGGACTCGCGGGATCGAGGACGTAAAGAGAGTCACCGTGTGCGACGACCGATTGTACGGACACGAAACGGTCGCGCTCGGGCTCGCCCCGCCAGGTGTTCCAAGCCTGATCTGGATAGGGTTTTGAGGAGCCGTCTTTCATGATTTCGACGACGGAGAAGGGAACGCCTTCACGCCAACGCGGAAATGTTGCAAAGATCCGACCTTCGTCGGAAACCGTAATGCCAGTCACCTGAACGCCATTGAAGGTGGCGACGGGCGTGAGGACGGGCGTTTCTGCCGCTCGTGCCTGAGGAAAGTTGACCCCGGCGATAACGACCAAAGCGAATGTTGCGTAAATTTGTCTCATCATTGTGCGCCTCCTGGGGATCTGGCCGAGAGGCTGCAAAACATATTCCCAGTATACGAAGGGGCACAGCTTTTGCTATTTCAAAACCATGACTTCAAGCATCGTACACGACTCCCACTTTACCCTCTTTGAAAAACGCAGCACCAAGATCGTTCTCGGACTTATCGTATTTCTCGTAGCGCTGCGCATCGCTCTGCCTTACATCCTTAAAGACTACATCAATCACGTTTTGAAGGATCAAATCGACGGCTACACGGGTCATATCGAAGATCTCAACCTTGCACTCTGGCGAGGCGCTTACCGTTTCGAGGGATTGGTTCTTCAAAAAGTAGAAAAGAAAGTTCCTGTTCCTTTCATCGAAGGACGCGAAACGGATTTCTCTCTATCATGGAGCGCGCTGTTTAAAGGATCGGTCGTCGGTCGCGTGACGCTCGACGGATACAAGATCAACTTCGTGAATGGCCCAACACAAGCCGAGACCCAAGCCGGCGTGGAGGGTGAAGGCTGGCAAAAGACCGTCGATAACCTGTTTCCTCTTGATATCGAAGATCTGCGCGTTCGCAATTCTTCAATCCACTTCCGGGATTTCTCGCGCAAGCCCGAGATCGATCTTCAGTTGGCCGAGCTTCAAGGTGAGGTCACCAATCTTACCAACGCGAACAAGGAGAAAAAAGAACTTGTGTCGTCTTATGCGTTCTCATCGACCGTGCAGAAAGACGGGGCACTTAAAATTAAAGGCGGCGTGAGCCTTCTGGAAAAGAATCCTACCTTTGATCTCAATCTCGAAATGCGTCACGTAAATCTCGTCGAATTCTCGGACTTCGCAAAAACCTACGCTCGCTTCGATATCGGCACCGGCCGTCTCGACGTTTTCGCCGAAGCGGCCTCGGCCGACGGAAAGATCAAAGGTTACGTGAAGCCGCTGCTCACGAACGTGAAAATCCTCGCTGCGGAAAATCAACATGACGACAGCGCTACTCTGAGCGACGTGATCATCAGTACGGCCAACCTTATCGTGCGTCGCTACAGCAAGGACGAATCCGCCGCGAAGATTCCCTTCGAGGGCGAACTCACGAATCCCAAGATTAAGATCTGGGACTCCATTAAGAGTTCGCTTGGCCATGCCTTCGGCAAAGAAATCCAAGCCAAGAACGATGACGAGATTACTCTGAAGTCTGCCAAGAAAGTAAAAGTTACGCCCGGCCTCAGAAAAAAGTGATGCTCTTTTCTAAGGCACGGATCATCCTTCTTTAGAGATGTTTAAGAATCTCTTCTTTTACGAGCGAATACTGCTTCCAAGGTAGAAAGTGATTCATTTTCGGAATTAAAACAACATTGAGAGCGGCGGCGTTCACCAGTTGCTTGCGGGCGAAATCAGCATTCGCGGCCGGAACGAGATCATCCACTTCTCCTTGAACAACCGAAACATTTTGAGTGATCTTGGGCCAGAGAGGCAGCATCGCGCTGAGCTCCGCTTTAAGCGGTAAAATCTCGCGATTCGTCACCCTCAGCGCAGGGGGCAGCATCCAAGATACGATCCACCAATCGGCCG
>JBDSDI010000146.1:0-4163 GCA_039920645.1 Bdellovibrionota bacterium
TCCTCTTCTCGGTGGTCACCGACCACTACGGCCTCGATTTACTGAGCTCGGCTTGGGTCTATATTGCAATCGGAGTTGGCTCCTACATGGCGTCGACGTGGCTGCGTGCCAAAAGCGGTTGGCTTTCTCAGAGACAGGATTCCACGATCGCGATGATCGGATTTTTCGTACTCGCGCTGACCCGTCTCGCCTTTATGAAGCTTCCTGACTTTTCACTCGCGCTCGGGGTGATGGCGCTCGGCGGAGTTTGCAACGGAGCCAATGCCGTCGTGACACAAAGCCTGCGAAGAAAAATTTGCACGGCCGAGCAGCTTCCGGAGTTCATGGGCTTGGAGATTCTCGTCGGACGCTTAGCCGACTGGGGCGTGAGCACCTTGCTGCTTTATCTCTTTACGCAGAAGCTGATGGATTACCGCGAGGGGATTTGGGCTTCGATGGCTTCGCTCTGCGTGCTGAGCATTGCTACGGCAATCTTCCGTTCCAGCTATGTCGATCCGTCACGTGGAAGCGTAGCGGGTTAAGAACGCTTTGGCCTGCGCGGAAAGCGTTTTCTGCGATCTGACGAAAGAGCAGAGTTCGTAGGCCGGGAGCTTGAGGCCCACGTCTTTCGTTTCGAGTTTTGGGAAGAACGCAGAGGCAATGAGGTAATCTGGCACGAGGCCTAAGCCGAGACCGTGCGCGGCGAGTTGCGCGATCAATTCCCAGCTTTGGACTTCAATGAAGCGCGCATCGGGCTGGCGAGTCTTGAGTTGCCTTCGCAGCTCGGCGACTTCGAAGCCTTTGTCGCCGACAATAAAAGTCGTCGGATTTGTTTTCGATTTTTTGCCCACGAGTATGAAACGGCCTCTTTTGAGACGCGTCTTTTCCACTCGGGTAAAGTTTCCGTCGTCGATTCCGATACCGATCTCGATCTCACGGGTGAGCAGAAGTTCCTGGAGCTTCGCGGAGTTGCCGATGCGAATCGAGATGTCGACACGTGGGTGCTCGACCGCGAATGGGGGAAGCGTCGTGGCTCCCATGCTCAGGCCGATGCTGTGCGAGCAGCCAATGGCCAAAGGCCCGCGGATGCTTCCGTCGCTCGAGGTGAGTGCGGCGTTGAGGGCGTCCATGTGTTCGAAGGTCTCGGCAGCACGTTCCAGCAGCAGCGTTCCTTCGGTCGTGAGTTCGAAGCGTCGCTTAGCGTGGACCATGAGTTCCACCCCGAGCTTTTCCTCTAAGGAGCGGATGCCTTGGCTGATGGCAGGGTGCGAGACTCCGTTCAGTCGGGCCGCCTGAACGAGACTGCCAGCACGAGCGGCGTCGTAGAAATATTTCAGATGATAGAGGTTCATCATATGACAGTAATTATTACATATAATGTCATTATTATGTAATTTATATTTAGTAGCCGTTCTGGCATCTTCCAGATCAAGAAATTCGGAGGAAATACAGATGAGAAACCCAGTACAAAAATTTGGAACTCTTTTCATGACCATGACCCTATTGGCCGCTACGAGCTGTGCCCATGCCGCCGATCTTGGAGGCGATCTTAAAGAAGTCGGCACCGAGCGCTTCACGTCGAGCTCATACAAGCGCGGCGATGTGGTGCATGTCGTTCTCTTTCGTTACGAGAACGATGTGAGTCCCGCTCAAAAAGAAGAAGTGAAGAAACGCTTTCTCGCGTTGCAGTCAAGAGCGCTTCGCAACGGCAAACCTTACATCGTTTCGATCGTCACCGGTGTGTCCAACAGCGGCGAGGGCGTGGACCAGGATTACGAACAAGGGTTCGTCGTGCGCTTCAAATCCGAAGGAGACCGAAATTACTATGTTGGAGAGCCCATCGTAAGCGATGCGCGCTTCATCGATCCGGCCCACCAAGCCTTCAAGGATTTCGTGGGACCCTTACTCAAAAAACCCGTGAGCCCCTTGGGAGTGTTGGTCTTCGACTTCAGCGCGGAAGAACGCCGTTGAGGATCGTTTGGTTACCACTGTCGTCGCCGAGGAGTATCTCGAAGGGTCCTTCTTGGGAAGGAGTTACGGGAATACGGATGAGAGATATTCCACGCCCGTAGCCACTGCCTGTGACGTAGCGCGTGCCATCGGGAGCCGTGATGCGTTTCAAGATGAAGTCGAAGAGTCGCGGCCACACGCCGGGCTCGGTGACGAGAGCACGACGGAAATCCCAGCCGCTCACGGGGCCGCTCTGAGCTTGCAGCTGCGCAAGAAGGGGCGCGTGATCAAAAGTGTCGCCCGCGAAGTAGCGGTCTACGACGCGAATGACGAACTCCTTAGGGCGACGGGCAAAACTGCCAGAGCCGAAGTTCTGGATCTCGACGGGATTATCAAAAATCGCGAAAGCATTCAGCACTTCGGGGGCTTCATAATCGGGCTTGGACCGCGAGAAGTATTCGGGATTCAGGCGTGTTCCGTCGGGAGCGACAATATTATAATGAATATGGTTGTAGTCGCCAAATGAGTCCACGGCATGACCCAGGAAAGTTCCGGCATCCACATGACCGCCGCCGGCATTGAGGAGAGCGACAATGTTGGCGGGTAAAGAGCTGCGGTCGATGTGGTGAATCTCAAAACGGTAACCTTCAGCGTTGATAATTGCGATTTCAAAGTAGGTTTTATCGCCTTGGCCGGGCCAAGGCATCCACGCCTTGATGAGTTTGCCGCTATCGTCATTGAGGGAGTACGAGTAATGACCCGCTTCGAGGCGTCCCCCGATCGGAGCAAGAATGCGATGTTTTTCGCTGTTAACCAAGACATCGCAGCCGCCGTGCCAGTAACCGGGAACGTCGAAGTCTTGGAACTGGATCATGCTGTTGCCAATCAGGAGCCGGTCGCCCCGTAGATCGAGCGGCCATTCAAGGGAGTGTTCGTCCATGGCTAACGGTTTCACGGTCGCACCGTGGTACGGGGAGGGGATCTGATAGCCTTCTTTGAGAAGCTGGGCGAGAGGCGCGATGCGTTCGTTGGCCCGCGAGACAGCGGCGGCGAGTAGGGTCGTTGTAAATAAGGCGAAGCGAAGGCTCGTCATAAATTCCTCCCCAGGAACGGACTTATAAAAATCCACTAAGGGCAGACTGTAAAGTCGAGGCGATTTATTTCTCGAGACCGTCAATCTCAGAGTCTTGTGGTGCCCTCCGATGGGTCTTAAACTCGGGTGGCCATGGCAACCCCTTCTTTCCAGAAGCTCGCGATTCATCTCAGCCCGAGACTGCGGGCAACGCGATGAGTTTGAGGGCACACGGTTTCGTGTTTGCGCTCCTCGTTCTGACGCCTGCTTCTGCGCGTGCCTCCTGCCTCGGCGATCTCGAAAGCCTGCACGAAGCTCGCACCCAAAACATTCATACAGCGATCGCTCGAGAGCTCGGGACCACCGAAACGGCCCTCAAGGACTGCTCCACACAATCCGACGCTCAAGGCTGCGTGACGACTGCTGCTGACTCGTGGGTCAAAAGTTTTTTCAAGAAACAGGTCCTCGATCGCGCCGGCGCATTTAAGGGCAAACACCTTCGCAACAACAAAGTCTGTAGGGCGAATTTCTCGAAGAGCATCGGGCTGGCGTGGTCCTTTCAGCTCTTAGGTTACTGGGGCGATTCGAAAGCGAGGGCGGCTGAGGGCAAGCCCACTCAGGACTTCCCTTTCGACTTGCTGGCGAATACGACTTTACTCGTTTGGCTCCAGCAAGAAATTGCCTGCGCGCAAACCTTCGGGAGTACGTCCGATGTGTTCGCGATCAAAAACCAAGTCTCGCAGAACGCCATCGCGGGTTATTGGAGGCAGTCATGGGACCGCTATCGGGAGCTTCTGATCACGATTCCTTTTGGGGTCGTTTCCTACTCGACACTTGCGACGAGCGAGGATTTCATTCGCTTCGAGATCGACCAAAACCGTGACGGGAAGAGCGATCGTCCCAACGTCTTTTCCAAGGAGTACCTTTCGAGTTATTTCAACCATGCCGCGTTCATCGCGAGTCTAGAGACCGTACTCTTCGCGCGCATGTCGTATGGGACTGCGCCGCTCGAGCTCAAGTGGATCCCGCGTCTCAAGGAAATCATGGGAGCGCGCGGCGCGAAGCTCGTTGCAGATGGCGGCGAATGGTTGCTGTATCGCATTCCAATGGGCGTGGTCGACGGACAAATTCTCATCTGGTGGAAGGGAAAAAGCGTCGAGGT
>JBDSDI010000147.1:0-9699 GCA_039920645.1 Bdellovibrionota bacterium
AAAAGCGCCGCGTTCCAAGATGGAACGCGGCGCTTTCGCTTTGAGCGAATAAAAAAATTACGGACGATCAGTGGTCCTTCGAAGGGGCCGCGATCGTTGCGGGGCGTGAGTCACCGCTGCCAAAGTACGCGACCACTTCCTGCTCGAGAGCCTCGGTGCACTTGCGAGGAGCATTGGCGCTGCCCCAGTTCCTGCGGGGATAATTGTTGAGTACATCGAAATGTATGCCGGGACAGAGCATCGCGATGCGTGCGAAACAGCGAAGGCGCGTTTCGTCGTTGATCGGAGTGCTCTGGCTCTTGGTGACCCTCAGGTCGAGAACAGGATTGCAGTTCGCGATTTTCTTGAAGCCGTCGACAAGTTCCTCGTGGGAATTCTTGAAGAGCAGATCCGCTCCGCAACGTTTAATCGCGGCATCGGTATCGGCTCGAATGAGGGCCTGGATCTCGAGCAGCTGTTTCTTTACGAACTTGTGATTATCGGTCTGGTAGACCGCTTGGTCGGGCGAAAGTTGCGAGATGCCGAAATTGGTCTGGAAGTTCGTGCGGTCTATGAAGGTCTCGATGTTGGTGTCGACCTCTTTGACGGTGGAATAGATATTGGGTTCGTATTCCCAGTCTTTGATCTTGGTGTAACTGCCGCGCTCGTCTTCGTGCCCGTGGATCGCGAGCTTCGCAGCATCGCCTCCCGACTCTTCAATCAACATACCGAGGTCCTTCGCGTATTCTGAAGAAAGATCGCGCCCTTTGGCAAGAGTGAGATGGTCTCGTTTGATCTTAGCGAGCAGCTGACTTTTCACGAACGCGTAGGTGTTCGCTGGAATAGAGGGGCACGTCGCTGCCAAGACTTCACCGCTAAGACCCGAGGTCAAAAAGAACGCAAGAATAAGGACACGTTGATGCACCCCATGAGTCTGATGGAAGGCCATTATCTCGGCAAGTAAAGATCCGATTAAGACGCTGATCTATCTGCTCGAAATCTCGAAAGACACCCTTGATAGGTCACCCCAAGTGATCCTAAGGTCCCGACATGAAGCACCTCTATCTCGTTCACGTCGGTTACTACGACCAAGGACTCGGAAACGGACTCTACGAAAGTCACTCGAACATGCTCGTCGCCGCGGAAAATTTCGAAGACGCACGCACGCAGGCCAAGGACATCGGCCTCAAGCACGGTCAGCGCGTGCACATCGACGGCATGATGCGCGTCGAGGGCGTGGCCGGCCACCGCGTGGATCTCGTGGCGGATGCGTCCCTTGAAAACAGCGACCGCTTCGTGAGTAATAAAGACCGCGAACTTGCTCCCAAACCTGCCGTCTAAGCCAAGCGCTTAGACCGAGAGGTGAATTTTTTTCACGTCGTCGTGATCGTCGATCTTGTCCATGAGCGTCCGCAGATCGGTCTCTTGCTCGGACGTGAGCTCGGAGGGCGTCTTGCTCTTGTAGGAGATCTCATACTTCAGGACTTTCCAACCCTGCTCGCTGAGCGCGTGTTGAACGGAGTCCACATCGGCTGCGCCGCAGATGAACTGAAACTGGCCTTCGTCGAGGGAGTTCACTTCGTCGGCGCCGGCGTTGATTGCTGCTTCTTCAGCGTCGAGTCCGGGCTTATCGGCCTTCGCGATCACGGAGCCGACTTTATCGAACATCCAGAAGACCGATCCAGGCTCGCCCAAGTTTCCGCCGCCGCGTACGAAGATCGCGCGCAAATCCTGAACGGTGCGGTTTTTGTTGTCCGTGAGCGTTTCGACGAGCATCGCAACGCCGTGGGGTCCGTAGCCTTCGTAGATATTTTCTTCGTAAGCCGCTTCGGAACCTTCGCCGGTCGCGCGTTTCACGGCGCGATCGATGGTGTCTTTGGGCATGGAGTTTTCGCGGCCGTCTTTGAGCGCCATGCGCAAACGCGGGTTAGATTCGGGATCGGCGCCGCCAAGTTTCACCGCAACGGTGATTTCACGCGCGATCTTGGTAAAGACTTTTCCTTTTTTCGCCGCGTTTACTTCGCGGATTGCATTGGCCCAGCCACGTCCCATAGCACTTACTCCTTAAAATCAGTTCCGAAGTTCCTTGCGTAGAATCTTGCCCACGTTGGACTTCGGCAGTTCCGTACGGAACTCAACTAACTTCGGAACCTTATATCCTGTCAAATTCTGACGACAATGCGCGATGATGTCCTTTTCGGTAAGGGTGGGATCTTTGCGCACGACGAAGAGTTTCACGATCTCGCCGGACTTCTCGTCGGGAACGCCGATTGCGGCGGATTCGAGAATACCGGGATGCATTGCGGCGACGTCTTCGATCTCGTTGGGGTAAACGTTGAAGCCGGAAACGAGGATCATGTCCTTCTTGCGATCTACGATTTTGAAATAACCATCCGGTTCCATGATCGCGATATCGCCGGTCTTGAACCAACCATCCTCCAAGACTTTTTCGGATTCGTCGGGACGCTGCCAGTAGCCGCTCATCACCTGAGGGCCTTTACCCCAGAGCTCGCCTGCTTCGCCCATTGCTGCGTCTTGGCCGTCGTCTTTGACAATGCGGATGTCGGTATCGGGAACCGGCATGCCGATTGTGCCGACGCGATTGGCCTTGGGGTCGCCGAGAGGATTGCAGCACAGCACGGGCGAGGTTTCGGTGAGTCCGTAGCCTTCGAGGATCGGCTTGCCCGTGACCGTATTCCATTTGTCATTCACGGCGCGCTGAACGGCCATGCCGCCGGCGACTGAAGCTTTCATGTGTGAGAAGTCGAGCTTGCAGAAATCCGCGTTGTGGCAGAGCGCGTTGAAAAGCGTATTGAGTCCAACGAAGATCGTGAATTTTTCTTTTTGGATATCTTTTACGAAGGCGGGAACATCGCGCGGATTGGTGATGAGGATATTGCGGCCACCGATCTTCATGAAGGAGAGGCAGTTCACCGTGAGCGAAAAGATGTGATAGAGCGGTAGCGGCGCGATGATGATTTCCTCTCCGGGCACGAGCGTAGGCTTCATCCATTCCGAGATCTGTTGCATGTTCGCGACCATGTTGGCGTGCGAGAGCATCGCGCCCTTAGCAACTCCGGTCGTACCGCCGGTGTATTGAAGGAACGCGAGATCCTGGGGCTTCACTTCGACCCGGTGGAAACTCTGAACCGCACCCATCATCAGCGCGCGCGTGAAAGGAATCGCGTCGGGAAGATCGTAGGCGGGAACCATCTTCTTCACTTTCCTCACCACGAAGTTAATGAGGTGTCTCTTCGGAAACGGAAGCATGTCGCCGACTTCGGTGACGATGACATGTTCAAGCGGCAAGCGCGAACGAACTTTATCGAGCGTGTGCGCCATGTTGGCAAGAACTACGATCGCTTTCGAGCCCGAGTCCTTCAGTTGATGTTCGAGTTCGCGAGGCGTGTAGAGCGGATTGATGTTAACCGCGATGAGACCCGCGCGCAACACGCCGAAGACTGCGACCGGATACTGAAGCAGGTTCGGCATCATGAGGGCGACCCGGTCGCCCCGTTTCAGTCCGAGGACACCTTGAAGATAAGCGGCAAAGTCTCGACTCCGGCGATCGAGTTCTCCATAGGTCATCGTGTGTCCCATGTTTGTGAACGCACCGAGAGCTCGGTAGCGGGCCACACTCTGCTCGAAGACGTCAACGGCCGACGAATACTCGGCGGCATTGACGGTGGTTGAAACTTTTTTGGGATACGATTTGTACCAGACGCGTTCCATGACCCTCAGGATACTTCCTCTTGCCTGGCTTCAGAAGCAAAGACGCTTCGAGATACAGTCAATTAACTCACCGCTTCTCTGTACGGGAGTGGATCACATCGAAGCGCGTGGATTTTCCCTCGCAACTCGTCACCTGGAGCCTGTCATGCCTGAGCAGGCTTTCCCACTGAGGACGTTTCACGACAATGCGCGATGGCGACAGCGACACCGCGGCTTCGATCATGGCATCGAGCGAGGGTTGGGCTTGCGCGCTCGTCAGCTGAGCGACGATGCGCAGCTCTTTGCTTCCGAGCGCATCTTTGGGGCGCGAAGGATAAAGCGGATCCAAATAGACACGATCGACGTTCCCTTCCGAGCGGTGGCGAACGGAATGAAGCGATGCGGAACTCGAAAACGGAGCGCAGTGGACTTCGACGTCAAGTTTTTGACCGGCCTCGGCAAGCCCATCCAACGCCTCCAGACCGAGAAAACACAACAGCGGATTCTGCTCAAACGCCGTCACCCGATGTCCCCACGTCGCGATCAAGGTCGCGTCCGAAAGCAGTCCGCCGGTTCCGTCGACGATCGATAGCCTCTCGCCTTTGCGAAAGCTCAAAGCGTCTTTGAGGAGTTCTTTAGACAACCAAGCTTTCTTGAGGCGCTCGGCCCCGGAACCGCGCGTGTAGTTGATGACGAGAGGATTCCAGTCGGGATGAGAAAGGATATCGAGGGCCCAGGCCCGATCGTCGCGCAGAAGCGCGAAACGCGGAAGATCGCTCGCGCTTCGGGCGCTCGGAGCGGAGACGAGATTCAAATCGAAGGCGTCCTCGAAAAGTCCGCGATCCAGCCGCGCAAAAATGCGAGGCGCGTCGGCGACCGAGATCTCGAGGACAGGTTTCATCGGTTTTTGTTGAGACGCTTCACGGTGAGATCGGCGAGCCAAGTACGCGGCACCACTGCGCCAGCGACGCGGGCGATCCACGCGAGGAAACCCGTAACGATAATCGCTTTGCCTTGCGCAGATTTCTCGACGGAGAGGAAAGCGGTATTCGTGGAATTCTCGATGAACATTTTCGAAGGGGCATCGGTGCCCGCCACGTCCCAAAATTCTGTGCCGACAGGTCCGGGACAAACCGCGCTGACGCTAATGCCGCGCGCGCGCAGCTCTACGCGGAGTGCGAGGCTGAATGAAAGGACAAAGGCCTTGGTAGCAGCGTAGATCGCGTTGCCGGCGACCGGAAGAAAAGCGATCGAACTGGCGACGTTAACGATACGCGAACCGCTTTCCATAAACGGCAGCAAGCGCCGAGTTACGGACGTCAACGCGATCACATTGAGTTGGATCATCCCTTCGATGTTCTCGAGGCTTTCATCACTGAAATGCCCGGAGTAACCGAAGCCCGCGTTGTTGACGAGCCACGCGACCTTGCGGCCCGACATCTTCACCTGCGCTTCGAGTTCCGCCCAGCTTTCCGCTTTCTGCAGATCAAGCGAGAGAACCTTTATCGTTGCACCCTTCGCCTCGAGTTCCGCAGCCAAACTTTGCATGCGGTCGAGACGGCGCGCCACGAGCCAGATTTCGAGATTCATCTCGCTCTTGAAGTGACGACTGATATCGGCGCCAATACCGCTGCTGGCACCCGTAACGATGGCAAGTTTTTGCGTGGACAACATGGAGGCTTAAGCTAAGGCCTTTCCCCGCATCTGTCCACGCGACCCGACACTAGTGGACGTTAGTACGAACCCATTCCTGGTCCGGAGATGCAGGCTTCGGAAGACCGTTGCCTTCGCCCGCGATCACTGAGAGGCGCACGATACGCCGCGACTGGTCTTCGACGATAATGATCGAACCGTCCGAGGCCTGGGCGATACCCATCGGGGTTCCGAGCGAGACGCTCGGATTGGTGAGCGATCCCCATCCGTAGACCATGTCGAGCGGAGTTCCTTTAGGGCGACCGTCGGATCCGGTTTCGAAGGTCACGATGCGATGACCGAAATCTTCCCGGCCGTGCAAGGGGAGAATCATCTTACCAGAGTACCACGCGGGAAGTTTCTCGCCCGTGTAGAACATCATCTGTAGAGGAGCCGAGTGCGGAGGCAAGAGCAGCAAGGGTGCGGTGTATTTTGCGCAGTTCCAATCGCCGCCCGCGTATTCGCGCTGAAGCTGGTCGGTCGAAACGCAGTAGGGCCAGCCGTAGTGCTGATCGTCGCGAATCACGTTGAGTTCGTCTGGAGGTCCGAGACGGTTGAGGTGAACGGCACCGCGAATATCGCGCGAATTCTCGCCTTGGTAGAGATCGCCCGAAGACGGATCCACCGCGATGGCAAGCGAGTTACGTAGTCCGCGCGCAACCAGTTCAGGTTTGCCCTTAGGCTTGAAGGCCGAGTCGAGTTGATAGCGATACATCGCCGCATTCGCGCCGAGTTCTCCGTCGGCACGCGCTTCGCCTTCGGCACATTTGTCTCCGGGACGATGATCCGTCCCGCAGTTGTCGGTGGAAGCTCCGATGCCAAGATAGAGGGAGCTTCCGTCTTTGGAGAATACGAAAGGCTTGAGAGGATGCAGGCTGTCTTCGTGGTCGTTGACCCAGGAGCGATAGGGAAGTTTGTCGAGCATGACTTCGAGACTGTCGCGGATACGACGACGTAGTTCCACCTGGCGCGAATCGTCGTAGTCGGCCGAAGCTTCACCGTTGAAGAGTTCCGCGAAGGGATTGAAGCGAAGAAGGGATTCGGCCGAGCCAATCCAGATTTTGCCGTCGGGTCCGAGCTGAATGGTCGAAACCATATAGAAGAGGCGGCGCTTCTCAAGCGGGAATTCCGCGAAGTCGATCAGGAGAAAGCGACGGTACTTTCCGTCCGCACGTTTTTTTAACAGGAAGACCTGTCCTTTTTTTTGCTGCCATCCGGCCATATCGACGAAGACGAGATCGTCTCCGTAAGCGGTGATCGCGCGTGGGCGGCGCATGGGAATACTCTTGTCACTGTTGGGATCGGCCTTGGGTGTCCGATCGGATCCGAGCATGACACGGTAGCTTCCATCGGACTGAACTTCGAGCAGTCCGCCGTTTCCGTCGACGAGACCCAGACAAAGACCGGGCGCGGTTTTCACATCCATGATTCGAGGAAACCCGTCGCATTTTCCTTTGAGTTTGTAAGGAACGACGTCCGCCGCGGGGAGACGCGAATTATCGGGATCGTAGAATTCCTTCGCGGATTTCACGGGGAGACGCGTCGTACACGAAGCCAAGGAGAGAGCGCCGAGAATGAGCAGGTTGTGTTTCATTCGGCCGAGTATAGCCCGGAGGCGCCCTGGAGCGAAAGTGAAGGAAAATTTCACCAAAGTGCTCAAGCGCTGATGCCCGAGTTCCGAAGGGTCAGCTATGAGAACACAAATCCTTGCCCTCGGCCTCACTTTGAATCTGATGTCGCTCTCGGCTTTCGCGATGGGCCAAAAAAGTCCCTCCTCGCGTCCCGCCGGTTACGAGTACGTCGATCCGAACAATCTGGTGCCCGCCAAAGCTTTGACGCTTGCGCTAGACGGCTTCGATGCTCGCCGCAAAGGCCTTCAAAACATCAACTACCTCACGGTCATCGACTACACCCAACATAGCAAGAATCGCCGCTTCTATCTCATCGACATGCGCAGTGGCGCCATCAGCACCAGCGTCGTAGCGCACGGCTCGGGCTCGGACTCAAACAACGACGGCTACGCCGAGAAATTCTCCAACACCGCAGGCAGCCAAGCAACCTCCCTCGGATTCTTCAGGACCGCTGAAACCTACGACGGCAAAAACGGTTATTCGCTCGTGCTCCAAGGCCTCAACACTACGAACAGCAACGCCGAATCGCGAGCGATCGTCGTCCACGGAGCGGCTTACGTCAAAGACGGTCTTTCGCAGCAAGGCCGCAGCTGGGGCTGCCCCGCCCTTCCGCTGAACGCTTACGCAGGCGTCATCGACAAGATTCGCAACGGTTCGCTCGTCTTCGCGTACCACGCCGATCATTTCTAGAAAGAAATTTCTTGGGAAGGACGAGTTGCTCCAAGTGGCGACCCGTCCTAACCTAACGGGATGTCGCTACTTAGACTTCGCAACGCCTCCCTCGCGCTCGTCGCCCTCGGCCTGAGCACTTCGGCCTTCGCCCAAAAAAACGATCTCGGCCTCGAAGCCATCGTCGCTCCCGTGATGACAAAAACATTCGGCTCCGATCCCTACTCGCGCTTCGGCATTGAGTTCTTCCGCGTCTCTTCGGGGGGATCTCTTCAAGTCCTGTACGGCAAGCGGACAGCATCTGATGGATCGTCCTACAGTGATTACGCGGTGGCCTTCCGTCTCTCTGGCTTGAAGCAGTTCTTTGACGAGCCTTTCTCGCGCGGACTCATCTACGGTCTCGGTCTCGGGATCACCAACACGAGCGGCATCCCCAAAGAACTCACCAACACTTCCGAGAAGGCCGCCTACGCGGACCTCTTCGTGAACCCCTACGTTCGCTACCTCTTCGACATCAACGGCTGGGTCGGACCTTATTTGGAACTCGGCTACGAGATCACCGCCACACGTTTTAAAATGAAAAAAAGTGTCGCTCCGTTGGAAGCGCCTTCCGAAGGACGTTTCGTCTTAGGATTCGGCCTCGCTTTCGAAGCCGAACGCTAGAGTTCTGATCTCTTAGAGAGTCTTGAATCCGGCTTCCGCGAGCAAAGCTTGCACGCGATCGGCCGAGACTCCGTCCCCGAAGTGAATCTTTACCTTTACGGACGTATCGCTCACGGTCATCTCACTCATGAGGATGCGAGTCCTGATATTTTCGCGCGAGAAGACGAAAGCGAGATTCTCTTGAACTGCATGGCGGTCCGCACCTGCACCGAAGTCGCTCAGGAGCAGGCTCACTTCGACCTCTTTCGTGGTTTGGGCATTGGGCCCGACAGGACCGGAACTGCTGCCGTCCAGAGCCGCTCGCACGTTGTCAGCATTGATCGCGGGATTGCCGCTCTCATGACTGCTTTGATCAAGCTCGAGCGGAGCCCAGATGAAATCGGGGTGCGACTGATCGAGGGCTTTGGCATTGCGAGGAGGATTTTCTTGGTGATCCCAGATACCGTCACCGACGATGCGACCCGCTTTCACGATCTTGGCTCCGTCGAGCTGCAGAGGCTTGTCGAAGAAAAGTTTAAAGGCGAGGTAACGTGCATCGTAATCGTCGCCGAAATTTTCAAGATCTTGGGTATCGTTCGTGCGATTGATGTCGAAGGGTTTGGAAACGCGGCCTTCCTCGACGCCGTCGTTGGCCCAGTAGATCTTCATGCGAAGTTTAACGGGATAAACGGTGAGACCTGCTTCGTTGGTTTCCTCGGGCAGGACGTCCGTCGTGCGGATCGGAAGAATCCGGTAACCAACAATGGGTTGATTCCAGACTTCGTCGCCGGTGAAGCGGTCGATGACTACGCCCTGCTGAAGCACGCCAACATAGTTCGTAAAGAGTAGGAAAAAGGTCTTGGGAGTGACGTCCCAAAATGCTTCGAAGTTCGTGCCTGAACCACCGTCGAGACGCTCACGAGCAGTCGCCGAGTTCGAATCGAGAATCCAGGTTCCGGTCTTCTCCGCTTTGTTGGTCGTCCCCGAAAAGAGTGAACCCGAATCCATCCACATTTCGGTGAGCCACGCTTTTTGATCGGCGACGTCGAGGGTTGTACCGCGATACTTCACGGCCTTGCGAGGTTCGACTTCCTTGATGCCGGCGGCGGACCAGGCATTGCAATGTCCCCACCAGCCTTCGCAGGATTTTTTTTCCTCGCCTTTGTACTGGCTGCAGCTGTGGTTTTCTTTTTCCCACTTTACCGCGCTCTGACGAGGCGTGAAGAGCTTGTCATATTTGGCTGCGGGCGATTCGCCACTCAAATCCACTGCGATACCGTCGTTGGCGAAAGCGAAGTAGCTGCCTGCCCACGGCACGTTTTTGGGCTGCCCCAAACGGAAGTCGTTGTAGAGCGCGGCGAAGTCCGTCTTACGC
>JBDSDI010000148.1:0-13543 GCA_039920645.1 Bdellovibrionota bacterium
CCTCCTTGGTGGGCGCTCTTCAGAAATTCAAAAATATCGTCTTTGCGTAGCTCGAGTTTTTCTTCGGGAAGTTGATTCAGTTTGACGTTCGCTTTGAGGGCTTCGAGCGCGCGCTCGGATTGGTCAACGGCCAAAACTTCGAGGCCTTCTTTCAGAAGATGTAGCGCGAAGCCGCCTTCGAAAGAGCAGAGATCCCATGCGGTTTTGAGTTTCATCTGGCGAGCGAGTTCGGCCGTGCGGCGGTGGTTGAACGCTTGGTCGAGATAGGATCCGGTCTTTTGCGAGCCGCCGGGGCAGAGCGTCCAGTCGAAACCATTCCAGCGCAAAATATGGCGCTCTTCGGAACGGGCCTCGTCGATGATTTCGAGGCCTTCGAGTTTCCTTACGGGCAAATGGCGTTGCTCGATCAAATGGATCTCGGACGCTTCGAAGCGACTGCCTTCGGCGTAGACTTCAAGGAGAAGATCTTTCAAAACAGGCCAGAATTTTTCAACGGGCGCGGATTGGATCTGCGCGATGAGGACGGGACCGTAGGCTTCGACCAAAAGCCCGGGAACGAAGTCGTTCTCGGCGAAGATCCAGCGGAAGCAGACGTCGCCCTCCTGAGCGAGTTGGATTCGGGATTTGAGGGAACGGCGGAAAAGCTCGCGCAACGGACTCGCGAAAATTTCTTTGAACGCCTCGGTCGTGGTGACGGGCTCGCGCTTCAGATCGGCATCGGGCCAAAAGCGCGTGGACGGTCCAAGGCGCCGCAGTCGAAGTTTGCTTTGGGGCGAATAGAAGAACCAGTGTTCGCCGAGCGGAACGACCGCCGCTTCTTTTAACTTGAAAGCATTATCCCGCAGGTGGTCTTCGTAGAGCCAGGGATGGCCGCTCCGGAGGCGATTCATACCTTCTTTGGTGACGGGAAGTTCAGGCGCTTTGGCGTTCATGGAAGATCTTCTAGAAGAAGATCTTCAAAGAGCCAACAAGTTCATCGTTCTTAAAGGGGGTCACGGTGTCGACGTCCCAATTCATCCAGCGATAGCCGCCCTCGATGCGCAGAGCGCCCATTTCGATGAACGCAACGGTTTCGGTATTACGACCGCCCCACTTTTGATCCTTCCGGGTAAGGTTCTGTCCTGAGAAACGTTCGTGAATATTGCCTCTCACGCCCAGCCACTGCGAAAAGTAGATTTGAAGCTCGGGTTCGACGTACCAGCTCCCGAAGCCTCCCGAAAGAGCGCCGCTCGTTCCGAGGCCGGCATAGTCGTAACCGATGCGTGCGATCAGGTAGGTATCCTGGAGGTTTCCTCCGAAGAGACGGAGTTGTGCGGCTAAGTTCGAAGTGTCGTCCTGAGGCCCGGTATTTTCGCTCGTCACATCTCTGAAGAAGCCCAGGCGCTTGCCATAGCTCGCCCTGAGGCCGAGGCGCGCTACGAAGAGATCCATATCGGTTTTCCAGCGCGTCGGGCTTTGAGTGTAGCCCAGCGCGAACTCGAGCGGAAGCTTGTTGGTGTGAGCCCACAGCCATTGGTTCTGGGCTTCGATCTGGCGTTTGGTTTTCATCCACCCCCCCAGTGTCCAACGTGAATCGCGGCGTTCGGCTTGGCGTTGAGGGAAGATTTTTTGGCCGAAAGACCCCGAGGAGCCGTCACTCGACCCGGAGGGGGCGTCGTTTTGTGCGAAGGCCGGAAGGCTTAAGGCAAGTAGAACGAGTGAAGTATATTTGAAAGCCATAATGAAGAGTTTCTCCCAATCAGCGCGGTCATTAGTGAATGTGAGGGGCTGCGCTTGACGCGAATATAGCGAGCCTCGTGAGGGGCACTTAAATCGCTCCACTCCTGAACGCTCGGAATGGGGATCACGACGCCGTCATCGAGCACGATGAAATCAATGCCCGCTCCAAGGTTATAGGAGGAACAGTCGGGATTCGAGGTCGAATCGACATAGGCGTTCTTGAAGGGTTTCTGTCCGGCGAGCGTCATGAATTGAAGTTCTTGTTTGGTCGTAGAGCATTCATCCGCATTGCCGGTCCCGTGCGTGCCCTCGTGGATGAGCACCTGCGCGATAATGGGTTCGTCGAAAGTGAAGGCCTCGGTACAGACATGAATGGACGAGGTGGAAAGCGGCGACTTAATGTAAGCCAGTGTAAATTCTTCGGCGGTGTTGTCGGTGCAGGGACCGCCGTCGTGAACCACATCGATGACTTTCTCACGCGAATTGAGCACGTTCTTAAGGGCGCTGATCTTCGTGCGAGTCGACGTGACTGACGTGGCACTGGACGCATCGTCGAGCCACGTCAGCGCAAGTTCATTGGAGTCATGAAGTTTTTCCGAATTGGTTTTCGCGCCGCCACTGCTGGTTGGAAGTCCACAGCCCGCAAGCAGCATCGCTACGCCGCAAGCTAGCCCCAAGAATCCCCGGTTGCACGTCATGGATCCATTGTCGCATGCGCCTCCGACGAGGCTCCGTAAATATTATGTTAAGATAGGGGGATGACGAATTCGGGGAATGGGAAACGCTTTCGTTGGGCTCCCACGCCCAGCGGACCCCTGCATCTCGGCAATATTTTTTCTTTCATCCTCACTGAACTTTTCTCGAAACGTGCCGAGGGGGACATCCTTCTGCGCATCGACGACTTGGACGTGACGCGAACGCGTCCGGACTTCGTTCGGGGAATCTTCCAAGTCCTGCGAACGCTGGGTCTCGAGTGGCAGGCAGGCCCGCGCGACGTTGAGGATTTTCAAACCCATTTCAGTCAGGCTCTTTTTCAGGATGCGTATCGGACCGCTTTCGATACTGCGCGCTTGAGATTTCCGGAGCGGTTTTTTGTTTGCGATTGCACGCGCTCGGAAATCGCACGAAAGAGCACGGATGGTCTTTATCCGGGCACCTGTCGTACGAAAAATCTCCCGTGGCGCGAAGGACTCGTGTGGCGATGTCGTGTTCCTGAGGACCAGAAGATTTTCTGGGAGGATCAGATTCTGGGACCGGTCGAAGTCGATCTTGCACGTGACTTAGGCGATTTCGTGATTTACCGCCGAGAAGGGCTTTTCGCTTATCAGTGGGTGAGCGTTTGCGAGGACCTTCGCCAAGGCGTCACGGACGTCGTGCGTGGCGAAGATTTGCGGACCTCGACAGCAGCTCAGATTTTTTTGGGCGAAGGAACGGCTTTCGGCTCTATCCATTTCGCGCATCATCCGCTCGTTCATGACGGAGACAAAAAACTTTCGAAATCCGAGGGAGCACGCGCCGTGAGCACGCTTCTCGCAAAGGCCGACGGCAAGCGGCGCATCTTGCAAGCGTGTGCAAGGTGGTGCGGGCTGGAGAATCCTCAAGGGATCGAGTCGATCGACGACCTTAATCAGGCATTTTATCTCCGGAAAGGAGCGTTGAATTTTGGGCCAACCTCGCAGGCAGATGAGTTCTTTTGATCGAGCGCTGGGATGGCTTTCCATGCGTGAGCATTCCGAAGCCGAGATCCGCATGAAACTGAAGCAGAAAAAGATCCCCCCCGAGGACCACGAGAACGTGATCGCGCGTCTGAAGGAAAAAAACTTTCTCGATGATTCACGATTCTTCGACGTGCGGTGCCGTGCGCTCATGAACCGGCGTCAGGGCCGCATGCGTATCATGCAGGATCTTCGAAGCAAGAATATCGCCTGGAACGAGGAACGTTTCCGTGAGTTGGAGCTCGAAGCGCGTGGGGAGACCGGTTCGGCCGACACCCTCGAATCCCTCATCGACAAAAAGATGCGCGAATCACGACTTCAAAAAAAACTCGGTGCCTCGGCGACCGACCGCAAAGAACTCATGAAACTCGAGCAGAATCTCCTGCGCACGCTTGTGCAAAAAGGATTTTCTGCCGGCGAAAGCATGAAGGCCATTAAAGGCTGGCTCAAAAAACGAAGCGAGGAGCGCTAAGCTTTCTCGAGCCAGTTCACGAGCGCCTGCACGCACTGCGCGTTGCCACCCTTGTCCGAGAAGGGACCTTCGGCCGAATCTTTCCATCCGTAGATGTCATAGTGCGCCCATTTGACGGGCGAGGGATCGACGAACTTCTTCAGGAAGAGCGCCGCCGTAATGGCGCCGCCGAATCCGCCCGCCGACGAATTGGCCCAATCGGCAAAGCTCGACTTGTACATGGAATCGTATTTCTCCCAAAGGGGCATCGGCCACGAGAGATCTTCAGTTTCCTGAGCGGACTTCAGAAGTTCTTTGAGGAAGGTGTCGTCGGTCGCGAAGAGGCTGGCGAGTTCGGTGCCAAGAGCGACTTTGCCCGCACCCGTGAGCGTCGCGAGGTCGATGAGATATTCGGGCTCGGCATCTTCGAGGGCCACGGTAAGCGCATCGGCCAGGACGAGACGCCCTTCAGCATCGGTGTTGTCGATTTCGATCGTGAGACCCTTGCGCGTCTTGTAGACGTCGCCTGGCCGGAACGCCCGGTCGCCCATCGAATTCTCGGCCATCGCTAAATAGAAATCGACGTTGTCTTTGACGCCCGAATCCTCGAGCCAGTAGGCCAGGCCTAAGACGCTCGCGGAGCCGCCCATGTCTTTTTTCATGAGACGCATTCCGGAAGCGGGTTTGATATCGAGACCGCCCGAATCAAAAGTTATTCCTTTTCCGACGAAGACGATACGCGGAGCGCCCGATTTTCCCTTCGTGCCCGAAGGACGGTAGCGCAGTCGCACGAGGCGCGGAGGCGTCGCAGATCCGGAACCGACGGCGAGCAGCAGCTGAAGATTTTCTTTTTCGAGACGCGTTTCGTCCCAAACTTCGACAGACATCGTCTTGGATTTTGCAAAAAGTTTTTTTACGGCGTCGGCGTAGTTCGGAGGATTCAGTTCGTTTGGAGGAAGATTTACGAGATGCCGGGAAAAATTGACGGCCCGACCGAGACGAGCGCCACGCTCGACAATCGACGCCGGCAGCACGCGGCCGCCGCTCAGAAGTGTCGTATTTACGGGATACGGGAAGCTGCGGGGGCGGAAGGAGTAGTGGCTCATCTCGAGCCCGACGAGCGCGCCGAGCAATGCCTCTTCGGGAAGATTTTCAAAGTGAATTTCGAGCGCAGCGTGATCCTTGCGCAGATACTTGCGAATCGCGGCACCGAGCATGTCGCGGCCGTGACCGTAAGCGCTGCCGTTCAGATAAGCAAAGCCGCCACCGACCTTACGCAGACTCGCGGGAAGTTTGATCGTCACAAGATCGAAGTCCGCAAGCTTCAGAAAATTTTCGGCGCCCGTCGCCGTGCTCGCAGCCCATTCTCCGTGGGCGCTCCCGACGATTTTTTTGACGCGCGCGGCGAACTGCGCGTCGTCTTTGGAGATGAGCACGCGTAAATGCGGTCCGGATACGCTCTTGGTGCTCTTCTTGGCGCCGAGGAGTTCTGAGAGGAAGGATGGAGGAAGAATTTCAACACTCATAGGGCATTTCTACGGCGACTTCTCTCGGAGATCAAGGTTTGCTATCCTCGGAACTCAATGAGCACACACTCTTCGCCGCGCCGCCTACCGATCTACTGGTGGACGCTTTCCTTTCAGGCGGGGGCCATCAACGCCGGAGGCTTTCTGTCGTGCGGACAGAACGTGTCCCATGTCACCGGTTTTTTAACGCAAGTTGGAACCCTTGGCGCCCAAAACCGTTGGAACCTCGCGCTTGGACTTTTGAGCGTGCCGATATTCTTTCTGCTTGGAGCAATCGCGACAACGATTATTTTGGAACACCCCCGCAGCTACGCGCGCGACCGTTTCTACGGCTATAGTATCGTGCTCGGCATCGTCGCACTGTTGTGTTTGAGTGTCGCAGTCCTCGGCTGGTGGCATTCCTTCGGTTCCTTTAACGAATCGCTCGATCTCAGACGTCACTACATGCTGCTCGTGATGCTGAGTCTCGCGTGCGGTTTTCAGAACGCACTGTTCTCGGATCGCGCCGGAACGGTGATTCGCAGCACGCACATGACGGGACCGACGACGGATCTCGGTATTGAAATCGGTCGACTTTTCCTGGTCGCAATCAAACGTGCGCAGCGTTTGCCGGAGATAAAATTCCGACGCGAACTCACTTTTAGTCTAATTCGTGGCATTTCAATTTTACTGTTTATCGGCGGCGCGCTGATGGGCTCTTTCTTTTTCCTGCGCTACCAGTATCTCGGATTCCTCGTGCCGAGCTTTACGGCAATCGTGCTCTTCTACGATTCCTTCAAGGCGCAGCGCCGACTCTTCTTCGACTGATCAGGGGCGGCGACTACGACGGGGAGCAGCGAGCAGGCGTCCCACGTTCGCAAAGGATGGACGCAGCGAGAGTACCGTGGTCAGGTATTCTCCATAGACCTTCAGTCGAACGCGCGTCGCGGGCAATCTCAGGAAAACGATCACGATGATTGCGGCTACGCTCATGCGCAAGGACGATGAAAGCACGAAGAGATCGCGATAGCTGTGCGCGGGGTTTTTCATCCACTGTGATCCGACCCAGGCTCCTAAAACCGAACCGGCGCTCATCAGCGACATGTGAAGACCCAGCGTGCGCAGTGTATTCTTCGGACGGAAACGTTGCACGATCAGAATCGCGCAGAGCTCGAAGCCGCCCCATAAAACTCCGCCGCTGAGTTCCAGGAAAAGGTAGACGAAGTAAGGGGGTTTGAGCGCCCAGATCGCGGGCACGATCGAGATGCCGATGCAGGCAATCTGCAGGCCGATAAAGGGCCTTAAGTCTTGCGAAGCGCGTCCCCATCCGGCGAGAAAAAGAAAACGTCCCACGAACGGAACCGCCGTGAGTGCGACGTAGTCGAGAATCGTAAAATGCAGTTCGTTCATCATGTAGGGCAAGAAGAACGGCGTGCAGATCGTGACGACGGTCTTGAAAAGTGCCGTGAGCCCGATCATCCATACGATGGGTGAACGGAGTTCTTCGATGCGCGCGGCCGGCATTTCCGTTCGCCGTTCCGGCCAATCGATACGCGCGCGCGAGAGAAAGATCTGACTCGCGAATGAAAAGATGCGTGCGATCGTGCCGACGGAGAAGACGACGAGAAAATCACGGGAAGCCGTGTGCTCGTTCAAATATCCTGCCGTAGCGAGATAGGCGGCGAGGGTACAGAGTGCGACGAAGGCATTGCGTTTGGAGAGAAACGCTCCGAAGGCCTTCGAGGGAATCTCGTTAACCATCCATTGAACCCAGAAGGGACCGCTCGTCATGCCACCAATCCAGTAGAGCGAGAGAGCGGCGAAGAGCCAAGGATAGTAGTTTACGCTCGCAACGGAGCGGCAGAGGCAAAAAAGCCCCACAATTTGCACGACGTAAAATGCGAGTTTCGCGCGTCGAAGACTCGTTTCTTTGACGATTTGCGGGACGATCCATTGCGACATGCTGCCCATAAGAATCGGCAGCGTGGAGAGCATCGCCAGCTGAGGAAGCGCAATTCCTTGTTTAACGGCATAGTAGAGCGCGTAGGTCTCGGCCATTCCTACCATCAGCGCGTAAAAAGCCCCTTCGAGATACGAAGCTTTAACGAGTTTGCGACAACGTGAGGAGCAGGAATCCATAGGAGAAGCGTCGATACTATCAGCGTTTCATGAATGTTGCGTTGTGGCATCATGGGGTAGCGCTGCTCTCCTAAACAGAAGTTTCTTGCTACACTGGAGAGGTGAAGTTTATTAATCTCGTCTACCTCGTGGGGGTCGCCCTTTCTTTTCCCTCTTTCGCCGCTCCTGAACACGCAGAAGGTCTGAAACCTTTGGATGCGGGCATGGACGTCCTTCATTATCAAATGCGCCGCAACTCCACATTCTATTCCGCGTTGCGCGAACTTGGCCTCGACCCGGGTGAGATCCATAAGATCGTGAGTGCGGCGAGTGAGCATTCCGATCTTTCGAAAATCCGTGCCGGCACCGAGTTTCAGCTTTTCTACGCGAAGCAACCTCTGGGTCGTCTCGTGGAAATGGAATTCGAGCTCAGTCCCGTGAAAACGCTCAATCTCCTGCGGGAAGCGAGCGGGGAGTGGAAGTCTAATTTTACCGAGCTGCAATCGCAGCTGCGTCTCTTGAGTTTTTCGGGTCGTGTGACCTCGTCCCTTTGGGAATCCGCAGGATACTCGGGCATGGATTCGAGTCTCATCGGAGAACTCACCGATATCTTCGCCTGGCAGATCGACTTCGCGCGCGAAGTCCGCGGTGGCGACCGCTGGCGTATTCTGGTCGAGCAACGTCACGCCGGCGATAAGATTGTCGGTTGGGGGCGTATTCTTTCCGCGGAATACGAACACGGCGGTCAGCTCTATTCGGCGGCACTGCTTCGTGGAGCGAATGGCGAAGATCTTGGTTACTATGCTCCCGACGGCAAGAGCTTGCGCCGCATGTTCCTCAAAGCGCCAATGAAATTCGGTCGCATCTCGTCCACCTTCCAGCTGAGCCGCTTCCATCCCATCCTCAAAATTTCGCGTCCGCACCTCGGCGTTGATTACGCGGCTCCCATCGGCACACCCGTCCTCGCGGTGGGCGACGGCGTGGTTGTGCAGTCGGGTTGGCTCGGCGGCGCCGGAAAGGCGATCCGTCTTCGCCACAACTCGCAGTACCAAACGGCTTACAAACATCTTCACGGTTTCGCGCCGAGCATTCATGTCGGCGCTAAGGTGCGCCAGGGTCAGGTCATTGGTTACGTCGGCACGACGGGCCTTTCGACGGGGCCGCATCTTCACTTCGAACTTTGGGATCGCGGCGTCTATGTCGATCCGCTCGGTCGTAAATTTCCCTCAGCGGACCCCGTTCCCCAGAAATATCTGGTCGGATTCCAGAGCGCGTCTGAACGCTGGCGCACGCTGCTCCCCGTTTGGGTCAACGCCGACGGCGAAGTGCCACGCGGTCCGGTCTTTGTCTCTTCGGACAGCAATCTCAAATAGAATTTCATGCGCCGTTGGATTATTCTTTTTCTGTTGCTGATCGTGCCTTTTATTTGTGGTTTCGTTTTTTTCCGTTCTATCGAAGGCGTCGATATCCTGGTTAATCATTATCCTCGGGTGCGCTACACACAGCGCGAAGACGGCGGAGTTCATATTGATGTCGAGTTCAAGCGCGAACGCCCGAGCTCGTGGACTCCCCTTTCGAGCATTCCGAGTTGGGTCCAAGGCGCCGTGATCACGAGCGAGGATTGGGCCTTTTTCCAGCATCAAGGTTTCGACTTCAATCAGATCCGTGAAGCCGTCGAAGACAAGGTCGACGGTCGCGAAAAAAAACTCCGTGGAGCGAGTACGCTCTCGCAGCAACTGGTGAAGAATCTTTTTCTCGCTCAGGATCGATCGTGGGTTAGAAAAGCCCGCGAAGCGTGGCTCACGTATCGACTCGAGAGCAAATTCACCAAGAAAAAAATTCTCGAGAACTATCTTAACATCATCGAATGGGGCAACGGCGTGGTCGGTATTCGTCAGGCGGCCCAGCACTATTTCCAAAAATCTCCTTCGGCACTTAATCCCCGGGAGTCTGCATTTCTCGCTTATCTCATTCCGAGCCCTCGCCGTTATTCCCGAGGTTTCGCACGCGGACAGATGACGGCCTTCGGCCATCAGCAGATCGCTCGTAATCTGGAGCGTATGAAACAGGCGGGCTACATCACCGACGTTCAGTTTCAGTTTTTCTCGCGCCAGCGGCTTGCTTTCGAGGGAGGAAGCTTCAGTGGCGATCCCGCATTCGATGAAGCACTCGAACCTGAGCTAGGCACTTCTTCGGAAAGCGTGAGTCCTTCTCCCGAGAATCGGCAGCCTCCCGCATTGAGCACTGCGCCTTCCACCGATTCTCAAACGGGCGAGCCCGCGATTCCGCCCGAGAACGTCGAAGAGGAAGCTCCCGCCGATGTCAGCTCTCCGAGTGCTCTATAAAGACGATGATCTTCTCGTCATCGACAAAGACGCGGGTCGGGTGACCGAAGGTCAGGACACGAGCCTCGAGAATGAGGTGCAAGTGGCCTTCGACATGCGAGCCCGCGCGCTTCATCGTCTCGATCGCGGCACAAGCGGCGTTCTGGCCTTTAGTCTGCGTCGCCTGCATCACGCCGCCTTCGTGGAGTTATGGGAAAAACGTCGTGTTCAGAAAACCTATTGGGCCTGGGTCGAGGGCCGCTGGCCCGACGCTCTCAAGACGCTCGGAGGCTCCGACGCCGACGGCCGCGAGATGCAGACGAACGTGAAAATTCTTAAGCACCACGACGGGCGTTCCTTCCTCGAACTCAGTCCTAAGACCGGAAGGCGGCATCAGCTGCGTATTCAATGCGCGAACGAAGGACATCCTATCATCGGCGATACGCGCTACGGCGGGAAAACGGATGCCAGTCTCGGCGAGTCTTTCGCTTTACATGCGCGTGCACTCGAGTTCGTTCACCCACTCAGCAAAATGTCGCTTCGTTTCGAAGCCGCTGCACCCGCGAGTTGGAAAAATTTCGAAGAGACGCTTTAGCGTAGCAAAGAGTCGGGATTGCTCGCGAGCTGATTCACGAACTCCTTGATCTTCTGGCGCTGGCTCCAGTTCACGTCTACGAAACGCACGCCGTATCCACTCTGAGCGCGACGCGCAACCTCGCCTTGGAGTTGGATATTGGACGGGAGGGAGATCGTGGTCTTTGTCCCGATGCCAACGTCTCTTTCGGTATCGAGGACGACGAAAAGTCCGCTGCGCGAAATATCGAGAACCTCTCCATCGAGAGGCGTGTCGGTATTCTCGGGTGAGAGACTCACCCGCAGTTTCGCGTGATAGCGCGGTTTGGTTTCCCACCAGCGCAGTCGGGGGTTAAAGTAGGGCTTTCGGAACTGACGCGAGTAGAGCAGGGCGGCCGTTGCGGCCGAGATAAGAATCATAAGAATGAACAGCGTCGGTCCGAGCAGCAGATAGCCTTTCCAGAAAATAATATTGTAGATCATGACGACTGCAAGTGAGACTCCAGCGAGCAGATGCGTCCAAGTGCGCACTTTCATGAGCAGGATACCGGACGCGAAGAGCAAGACGTTGATCGCCCAGATCGGCGGCTTGACGTAGTGGATCCAGTAGATCCAACTGTGCGACGATACAAAGGGCAGCCCGAGTGCAAAAAAGGTAAAGGCGAGATTACCAATGGGGGCAATAGCGAGCCCCAGTGCGATGACTTGGATCCAAATCGGCTTGTGTCGGTAACCGGAGCTCGACTGTGGATTCGCGTCCATCTTAGTGAGTACCCGCTTCAGTTTGCCGTTCGGGAGGGGTGCTGATGACGGCCTTGCAGTCGGGATTTGCCCCGTCTGAGCTGCAGGATTCGGAGACTTTAAGATTTTCCGGGGCGTGGAAATTGCCGTTGTGGACATCGTTCGTGGTGAGGGCGGCGGTACAGGCCGCGAGACTAAGGAGGCAAAGCACTGCAAGGAGAGCGACTCTGGACATCTTGGTTCCATTGTAGGCGCTAGACGTCGTCCTGGGAAGAGGGCTAGTCTTTAAGGTCAAAGCGCGCGCCGAAATTTATGACAGTAACACCTTCCACACTTTCTCTCGTGACCGGCGTTCAGAACGTCATGGCCGAGCTCGATGTGGCCATTTCTAAGTTTCAGGACGAGACCCGCTGGGGCTGTCGCGAAGGCTGCGGCGATTGTTGTAACTCGCCCGAGATCGAGGTCACCGTTCTTGAAGCGCTTCCTCATGCGCTCCTGCTGTGGGAAAGTTCCAAGGCTGAACTCTTTCACGAAGTTCTGGCGTCGCGTTTGGGCCAGCGCTGCGCCTTCTATGTTCCGGAAACCCCGGATCAGTCCAAGGGCCGCTGCTCGATTTACAGCACGCGCCCGATGCTCTGCCAGATGTTCGGTTTCACGGCTCAAACCCATAAGGACGACAAGGCCCGCATGGTGGCCTGTAAATGGCAGAAGCTCTCCCAGCCCGAGCTTCTCAAGCAAATCGATGCGGATCTGATCTCCGGCGAGCTCCAGATGCCACTCTTCGCCTATTGGCAGAGTCGTTTGTCCGAACTCGACCCCTCGCGGTTGCTTAGCGAACGGCTGCCGATTAACGAGGCCTTTTTAAAAGCGATTGATTACGTCTATTGGCGCCGTTCGGAACTCTAAACATTGACGGGGCCGGGGCGTGTCGGCTACCCCAGACACGTGAGTCTCGTCGATCTTTTCCCTACGACTTATCAGTATCTTCCCCTCATCAAGGATGCTCGCAAGCGCGAGCGCTTCCTCGCCGACCTGCGTTCCGAGATTCCTCGCATCCGCGATTTTGATGTCAAAGGTCGCAAGTGGTCAGCAAAGAACTACATGGGCGGATACACGTCTTACGGAACTCTCTCCGAGCTTCACAATTTCTCGTCGACCTTCGCAGCACTTCGCGACGTTCTCGATACGCACGTGCAGTCCTTTGCGAAATCCCTCGATGCCGATCTCAAGAACCACAAGCTCGAGCTCACGCAGATGTGGGTCAACGTGATGCCATCGGGCGTCGTACACTCCGGCCATCTGCATCCGCTCTCGAGCGTCAGCGGGACTCTCTATATCGACGTCCCCAAGGGTTCGAGCGGCCTCAAGTTCGAGGACCCGCGTTTAGCGTGCTTCATGGGCAGTATTCCGCGCAAATCCCTCGCGGGCCACGCGCGTAGCGAGCGTTATCATTCCATCGAGGCTAAGCAAGGCCACGTTGTGCTCTTCGAGAGCTGGCTGAGGCACGAAGTCCCTCCGAATCCTTCGAAAGACGAGCGCGTCAGCGTGAGCTTCAACTACAACTGGTTCTAATTCTCAGAGACTCTTGAACTCGGTCCAGAGACGGTCCGTGAGCTGCAAAAGTTCTTCGCGGTCCGTAAGGTAGTGCAGCGACTTGAAGGTCTCGGCCGTGGGGAAGATCATCGTGCTGTTCCTGATGTGGTCTTGCAGGAGCGCCCACGAAGCCTTGTTGGCTGTAGGGTAGTAGGTACGGTTGGTGAAAGCGGCTGCCGATTTATCTTCGATCACGGCATTAATGAACTGGTGCGCCCATTCAGCGTGAGGGGCGTTCGCGGGGATCGCGAAATTGTCGCTCCAGACGGTCGCGCCTTCGGTGGGGATCAAGTAGGTGAGTTCGGGATGCTGATGGCTCAAGCGGACGCCCGCGCCGGAGAAGACCATACAGATCCCGCATTCGCTCGCTTCGATGACGGGCTCGGCTTCGGGGGTAAAGATCTTGATCTGGCCTTGGACTTTCTTGAGGTAAGCAAACGCCGCCGTGATGTCGGCCTCAGAAGCGGTCGCCCACGCTTTACCTTGGATCATGAGGGCGACGTGCAGGTTCTCTTTAGCGTCGTCGAGGAAAGTGACCTTAGCTTTGTACTTGGGATTCTCGAGGATGTCCTTCCAGCTGATGGACTTCGCACCCTTCAGAGAAGGAACGAGTTTGGTGTTGATCACGACGCCCGTGGTGCCCCAAGCCAGTGGAACTGCATTCAAGAGTTCGGGATCGTAAGCAGGATGGAGGAATTCAGGCGCGTATTTCGAAAAGACCGTGATCTTGGAGTCCCTTCACGGGACGTGAGCGCTCTACCGGCATACATCCTGCCTAACGGCAATCGCGACAACGATGTCCCG
>JBDSDI010000149.1:0-2691 GCA_039920645.1 Bdellovibrionota bacterium
GGGCATGGGTGCGCCCTCGAGCATCTCGAGGCTTGCGCCTCCTCCGGTGGAGATGTGCGTGAACTTGTCGGCGACGCCGCTCAAGTTAATCGCCGCTACGGAATCGCCGCCGCCGCAGATCTTGGAGGTCGCCGCGCATTCCGCGATCGCGTGAGCGATGAAGTTCGTACCTTCGTCGAAGGGTTTTTTCTCGAAGACGCCCATCGGTCCGTTCCAGAGAATGCTCTTGGCGTCTTGGAGTTCGCGCTTGAAGAGTTCGCGGGTGCGGGGTCCGATATCGAGGCCCATGCGGCCTTCGGGAATGTGGGCGTTCTCGGTGATCTGAGGCGTGCCGGGGTTGTCGAACGACGCTCCCGTGACGTGGTCCATCGGTAGGACGATCTTGCACTGCGATTTCTCGGAGCGTTCCATGATCTTGCCTGCGAGAGCAATGAGGTCGGGCTCGACGCGTGAGGTGCCGGTCTGGACTTTGAGCGCGCGTAAGAAGGTGTAGGCCATCGCGCCGCCGATGAGAATCTTCGAGCTCTTCACCATGAGGGATTCGATGACTTTGGCTTTGTCGCTGACCTTGGATCCGCCGAGGATGGCGACGAGTGGGCGATCGGGATTGTGGATGAGTTTGGCCAGGGCCCCGATTTCTTTTTCGAGCAGCAGGCCTGCGCCGCGCTCAGGGATCATGCGGGGAAGCGCGTCCGTACTCGTGTGCGCGCGATGGCAGGTGCCAAAGGCATCGTTGACGTAGACGTCGCAGAGTTTCGCGAGTTCATAGGCAAAAGCTTGGTCGTTCTTCTCTTCGCCTTCGTAGAAACGCAGATTTTCTAGGACGAGAATCTGACCGGGCTTGAGTTCTTTTGACTGGCGAACCACGCCGTTGCCGGTGCAGTCTTCCGAAAAAATAATATCGCGGCTCGTGAGCTCGCTGAGATGCTGAGCGGCGGGCTCGAGTGAAAATTCCGGAGCGCGTTTTCCCTTGGGACGACCGAAGTGCGATGCGCAGATGACGGCTGCGCCTTTTTCGCAAAGAGCTTCGATCGTGGGGAGGGCGGCGCGAATGCGCGTGTCATCCGTGATGACGCCGTCTTTCATGGGAACGTTGAAGTCCACACGCAGAAAGACGCGCTTGTTGGTCACGTCGAGATCACTGAGACGCTTGATGCGTTCGCCGCCGGGGTAACTTGAAAGACTCGATTCGGTCATGCGCTTAAACGCCTTTGGTTGCGACGAGCTTGCAGAGCTCGAGCATGCGCGTGCTGAAACCGGTTTCGTTGTCGTACCACGCGTCGACCTTGACCATCGTCCCCTTGTCGCCGGATCCGCCGATGACCTTGGTGCATTCGATGTCGATGATCGAGCTGTAAGGATTGCCGTTGAAGTCTGTGCTCACGAGGGGCTCGTTGCAGATTTGCATGATGCCCTTGAGACCTTCTTGCGAGGCCTTGACGAGTGCGGCGTTCACTTCGGCGACCGACACTTCACGGTTCAGTTCGGCGACGAAGTCGGTGAGCGAAACGTTGGGGGTGGGAACGCGAACCGAGAAGCCGTCGAGCTTGCCTTTGAGTTCGGGAATCACTTCGCCGACGGTTTTTGCAGCGCCGGTGGTGGTGGGGATGATGTTGGTGCCGGCGGTACGGGAACGGCGGGGATCCGAGTGAATATTATCGATGAGACGCTGATCGCTCGTATAGCTGTGGATCGTGGTCATGAAGCCGTGCTTGAGACCGAAGTTCTTGTGGAGCGTGTGAACGATGGGCGCGAGACAGTTTGTGGTACACGATGCGTTGGAGATGATGTTGTGCTTGGTCTTGTCGTATTGATCCTGATTAACGCCCATCACGACGGTGAGATCGACGCCTTTAGCGGGAGCGGAGATGATCACTTTCTTGGCGCCGGCCTTGAGGTGAGCCGAAGCAGCTTCCTTGTCGGTGTAGCGGCCCGAGCATTCGAGAACGAGATCGACGCCGAGTTTGCCCCAGGGCAGTTCGGTGGGATTGGGAATCTTAAGACAGGCGAAGCGCAGACCGTCGATGGTGATCGACTCGGCGTCGTAGGAGATTTCGAAGGGAAGCAGGCCGTGAGTGGAGTCGTGCTTCATTGCGAAGGCGAGATCTTTAGGAGCGGCAAGGTCGTTGATTGCTACGAGCTCGAGGTGCTTGCGAAGTTCGGGGTTCGAGAAGAGGGCGCGTGCGGTGACGCGTCCGATACGTCCAAATCCGTTGATTGCGATTTTCATGGGTGAGATCTCCTTACAATGGTGAAATTCACCAGGGAGACTCACCTAGGCTACGGGAGCTGTCAATGCTTCGAAAATTCTTTCGGAGACACGATGGAGGGGCGATACTCGGGTGCCTCCTCCTGCTGAGCGACCCGCTTTTTCTGAACGGTCGTTTCAGCCGCTGCAGCGATCTTCTGCGTGGCTTTTTTACGCAACGATTCGATGCGTGCGAGGGTGTAACCGCGTTGGCCGTCGGGAGTGCCCATGTAACGGCGGGTGGCGCGTTGCCAGAGCGTCAGGCTCTTTCCCGTGTTGGGGTCGATCGCATCGAGCTGGCCGTTCCAGAGCGTCGCATCGAGATAGGCTCCCGTCGGTCCCACGCCGCCGGCTCCGCCGCTGCCGCCGAACGCGCCGCCTTTGCCGCCGTTCGTTGTCGCCCAGCCGACCGAGCCGCCGGTGCCGTCTCCGCCGCCGCCTGG
>JBDSDI010000150.1:0-4899 GCA_039920645.1 Bdellovibrionota bacterium
CTACTCTCTCGAGATCAACCACTGGTACGACGAACGTCGTGACATCGTTACGGCGACCCACGCGGCCGCGCGCTACCTGAAAGAGTTGCACCAGATCTTCGGATCCTGGTATCTCGCCGCCGCCAGCTACAACGCGGGCGAAGGACGCACACTGCGTATCGTGCGCGAACAGCGCTCGCGCAATTTCTGGGAACTCGCACGCGGAAAGAAAAACTTCCGAGCGGAAACGCGTAACTACGTTCCGAAAATCATTGCCTCTGCGATGATCTCTAAAGCACCCGAGAAATACGGGTTCACCGACATCGACTTCGAAGCGCCTTTGGCATGGGAGAGTGTCG
Source organism: Bdellovibrionota bacterium (assembly GCA_039920645.1). Taxonomy (GTDB): domain Bacteria; phylum Bdellovibrionota; class UBA2428; order UBA2428; family UBA2428; genus CAMCVE01. Next base: position 339 of record JBDSDI010000150.1, read on the forward strand.
ACGTTCCTCCTGGAGTTGATCTGCGCGCCATCGGCGACATCGTCAAGGCCGACGCCGAAACGATGCAGCTTCTCAACCCTGAACTCCGCCGCGGCATTACGCCTCCCGACATGGACGTCTACAAAGTCCGCGTTCCCGTCGGCACCAGCGCGACACTCATCGCAAAGAAAGACGAACTCAAGAGCCGTAAACACGGCTTCTTCGTCACGCATAAACTCAAGCGCGGCGAAACTCTCAGCCACGTCTCGCGCCAATACGGCGTCGACATTCGCACGATCATGGACCTCAACAACATCGCCAACGCGAAACGCTTGCGCGCTGGACAGGTCCTTCAGATTCCCGTCGATTATCGCGGCGGCAAACGCAGCAAGACCACTTCTTCGTGGCAACCGAGTGCGAATCGCGAAATTGCTTCCGTTTCTTCATCGTCGAATCCGACGAGCTACAAAGTTCGGAGCGGCGATAACCTGGGACGGCTCGCCAAACGTTTCGGAGTCAGCACGGACGAGCTCCGAGCTGCAAACAGCATCCAAGGCTCGAAGCTAGTCGTGGGCAAGACCCTTAAGATCCCCAGTGGCGCGAGTGCAAAGGAAGACTCCGCAGCGGCCGACGACGATATCTATGCGCCTAAGAAGAAGGCCAAGCATCACAAAGCCAAAGCGAAGCGCGTCTCTTACAAGCTTTACCGCGTTCGGAACGGCGATACACTAGCGGTGATCTCTAAGAAGAACAAAGTCAGTATCAGCGACCTAAAAGAGATCAACGATTTCGAGCGCGGTCACGACCTTCGGGCCGGCGACCGCATTCGAATTCCTAAGCTTTAAGCGCTCTTTTTATTGCGGATTAAGACTGCCACGCGGATCGTTGCCGACGACGGGATCTGCATCGGGTGAGTAGCCACCGCTATCGACGGCGTCGTTGGTCGGCGGCGGCGTATCATCGGTCGTGTCAGTCCGCTGTGCTTTATTGATGATGCCTCGGGCATCGATCGTCGCTCTATGGATAATCTGTTTGCCGCCGTGGACCGCTTGATCGATACGATCTCTGGCGGACCTTTCGCCTTGTCTGATGCGCTTTTTCGCTTTGCTATCGGCTTCGCGCACGACATTGTTGGCTTTATGTTCGGCACGATCGATGATCTTCTTGCCGATCCACCAGACCGCAATGACGGCGACGATCGCGACCACCCCGATGACAATCGCCTTGGCGAGAGAGCTCATCTCGGCATGAGCCTGAGGAATAAAGATACTGCACACTTTGGCGATCGTGTCCGAAACGATACCGTTGCTGCTCGCCGAAGAGCCGAGATTTTTCTGAAGGAACAATTCCACCTCGTCGACTTTGGGTGTGAAGGTGTCGCGGGTGCTATCGATCTTGAAGGTCTCGCCGTTGATCGCGAAAGAACCCGTACTCAGGCGGCTCACATCGATCTGAACCTTTTGACCTTCGGACATGAGCTCGAGGCAGTTGTCTCCGCAGCGGCTAAGCTCCGGAAGTTGAGGAAGTTTGGAAAGAGTCTTAAGAACCTTCTCACGTCCGGCCTTATCTGGAATAGCGTCTCCCAGGCGCGTGACGAAGGCTTCGGGACCGCGGGTGTCGTAGGCCGTTTTGGCCTCCTGATACACGCCTACGTAGTCCTCGAGGGCCTGGGAACCCACGAGCGCGTCGTGTGAGAGAACGTGTTTCGTTCCCGGAGCTTCGGAGGCGATCGTCGTTAAAGCGTAGGAGCAAATCACAAGTGTTGAAACGGCACGCAAGGCAAACGTATTACGCATGTGAACGAGTGTATCTGCTTAGAGGGAGGGGTATCGAGTTAAGATTCGGTTAAATTGGCCGATCAAAATGACTTGCCCATTTCTCGGGCAAGAATTTCGAGGACCTGCGCAGGCGGCAGACTTTCACCCGCGAAATTGAAGAGGAGTCCGGAGTCTCTCATCATGAAATTCCCTGCACCGGCGTCTTTCAGCGCCTTCAGCACGTTTTCGTTGATAGCTCCCAAGTTCTTGCGGCCTTGCGGAATCGAGATGATGTAGCCCGTTTTGGGACCCATCGGTATTGTCTGGATCTGATAGGGCTTTGCGTGAGCGGCCGAAACGGCGCCCCAGTTGGAGAATTGTCCGCCGGGAGGGATCTTCGATCCATCGACGACGGCCACTTGTTCAAGAAATTTTTTGTAGTCCTTGGCGGGCACGCGCGATTCCAGGTTTGAAAGCAGACCTTGTCCGGGTTTCACGACGGCTTGAGCTTCGATCGCTTTGGCAGCAATATCGACTTTGCCGCGGAACTCAGCAGCTTTCTTGGCCCGGTAAGCTGCGTCCGAATAGACTCTATCCAGCTCGGTCTGACTGCGGGCCATGATGTCTTTTTGCAACTGACCGTCGATGCCGTTGAAACGGTCGCTGCCCTTGAAGGCTCCGCTCATCGAAGGATTCGCGCGTGAAGTAGCGATCACGTCGTCGTTGACCTGCATCACGGCTTCCGAGAAATCAATTGCGGCCTTGGCTTTGGGATTAGCCTTGGCGATGGCGGTGGTCTTCGTTCCGAAGACACCGAAGTCCTCATGGAAAGTGGCGAGTCTTAGGAAAGAGCGAGACTGCTTATCCGCGAGTCGCTCGGGATGCTGCACGAGATTGAAAGCCTTGGCGGCGTCGCCGAAATTGTCAGTCGAGAACGACACGTTGGGGGGTAAGGGCTGCGCGGGGTCCAGGCCCAAAAGATTTTTTAACATGCGATCCCGCACGGCTTCAGGCGCGGTGCCTTTGCCCATCTGTTTTTCGGCGACTTCGTAGGCATCTATAATTTTGCTGGTCGTATTTTGATAAGGCTTGGAAGGATTTCGGTAGGGTCCGTGATGATCGACGACCTTGATGTTTTCAGGACGTCCGGCGGAAGCGGATGCGTAGGGACTGTCGAGTACGATAACGTGACCTTTATTGCTCGCGTCACTTACCGCTTCGATCGGAATGAAGTCGATGGAAGATTTCGTAGGTTTCGCCTCGGTGGCTTTCGGAAGAGCGGCAGGCGCTTTGCGTGAATTCTCTCCCACCGGATACTGGAGGACGTTGTCGGTGAACTCTTTCCATTTCTCGCCGGATTTCTGGAGCTGAGACTTCCCATTGCTTCCCGCGAGACCGGGATGACTCGTGCGGCCCTTCGCCGCGAAGTCGACCTCCTCCTTGAGCCCTTTCAGTTCGGACTCGAGATCGTAGAGTTCCTGTTTAACGGCTTTCTCGCGCGCAGGACTGATGCTCTCGCTTTGAAGTTCGCCCATCAAATAGTCGTGATCGCGTTTGGCACGTTGGAAGTAGGTGTCGAGTTGCTGTCCGCGTTTTTCGATACTCTCCAGACCGAGGCGCCCATCGAAGTTTATCGTCTCGCCCGGAACGACGTTCTTGCCCTCGTTCAGCTTCACGTCAGTGAGTTTGCGAGTCGACGTCTGAAAAATTTCGCCGCGGCTACCGGATACTGAAGCGAGTTCGCCATTCACAGGGCTAAGGGCGGCGCGCATTTCGCGCGTGACGCCGGACTGCACGACGTCGTCGGTCACGGAGCCCACGATGCCCGCATCAAAGAGCGCGCGACTCGTGGAGGCATCGATTCCGGCAGCTTCCAAAATTCTTCGTTTCTCGCGGATATCGGCGAGGGAGTAGCGACCATTCGCTTGGCGAACGCCGACTTCGTGAGATTTTTGGATCGCTTCTTTTTGCGCGGTCGTGAAAGCCTTTGGTTGAGGAAGACCCTTGGCCGTGGCATTCGCCTCGAGAATCTCGGTGGCGATATTCGCGCGCACGTTGACGGCGTCGGACTTCGAAATTACGCCGGGCCGATCAAGAATCGCGAGCGCCTTTTTTTGATCTGCGCTTGCGACGAGTCCACGGGTGGCGGAAGCCGGTGCGGGGGTAGCGGCAGTGGGGATCGTAGGAACCGCGACAGGAGTCGCAGCCGGAATGTTTGGAGCCGCGGTTTCACCTTTAGCCACCATCTCCTCGAGCTTTTTCAGTCCCGCCTTTTGTTGTGACGTCAGATTTTCAAGTTGGCGCAGATGGGAAATCTTGGAGGCATTCGGCCCTGGAAGACCGTTAATGACTTGGGCGAATTCGTTGACGTATTGACTCTCGCCACCCGTCAGATTGATGAGTTCGTCCATGATCTCCATTTTCTGGGGACCCTGGGCAGCTTTCATTTGAGTGGTGAGGTCTTTAATTTTGGCGGCATGAAGGGCCTGTTGTTCTGAGGTGAGCACACGCATTTCGGAAAGACTTTTTTCCGAACTCCCGAGATAATCGAGCGCATTGCGGAAGGCGTAGCCCGTCAATCCACCCTGAGCTTTCAACTCGTCCGGTGACAATTGAGAATAACTCAAGGCTTCATGAGATGCCGCACGATCGGCAACTACGGGCGCAGGAACAGCTGCCGCAACCTTGGGTTCCGGCGCTTTCACAATCTCCGGCGCCTTCATCTCCGGAGTTTTCATCTCGAGCGCCTTCACTTCCGGAAGCCGCGGTGGCGCAATGCTTTCCTTCGCGATGCTTTCGACGCCGTGCTTGGCGATTTGCGTATC
>JBDSDI010000151.1:0-4076 GCA_039920645.1 Bdellovibrionota bacterium
AGTTCGCTAACTTGTGCAAGCTGCAGGAAATTTCGGCTACTTGACCTTTGGAATCGATATTCTCATCGACGAAATCCATCATCAAGGCCCGTAGCTTGAGCTTCAGTTCGGGCATCCGAGATTCCGAAACCAGGAAAGAGGACAGGAAGAAAAATTCTTCGTCGCTATCGATGGCCACGGCGGCCCGTCGCATCGAGCGCAGACTAGCCTCTTCATAAAGTTTCCTAAAAAAAGCGCTCTTACCGGCGCCCTTAATTTTTTCGTGAAGATTTTGGGGGACGTAGTTCCCGCTCTCGAAACGACAAAACCCGATCCTCTCGAGGCGAGCAAGACTCGTCACAAGCGTTGTTTCCAAAACGTTCGGTAAGCGCCGCGCAATATCGGACAGGCTCGCTCCTTCGTCCGTATCGCCCATCGCTGCCATAAGAGGCGCAACCCAAGGAACCGAAAAAATTTCGTCGAGATCCGAAAGCTTCTCGGAAATTTTGGATTCGCGCGGCTTTGCGGAATCCTGGCGGAAGCGTAAGCGGGCTCGCGCCAAGAGTTCTGGAATAGCTTCGGATTTAAGTCGAAGCGTGGTGCGAACGTCTTCCTCAGATTCGGCGACGAGTATCTCAAAGAGTTTTTCTCCGCTGGCACCTAGCTTCATCGCGCGTGAAAATTTCGCGAGAGACTTTGGTGAGATTCTTCGCTTGCGAGTAGCAACGTCGCGCGGAAAACTGCGGGAATCGAAGCCGGCCCTGCGAGCGAAAGCCGCGTAAGATTCCCCGCTGTTCTCGAAGTAGAGAGCCACGAAATCCGCGTACGTTTCGGCCCGAGAGAGAATCGTGCGGGCCGACATGTCGAGAACCAGAGCCACAGGCAAAATCGTCTTAGTTGCTGATGGACATGCCCCCGCCCAGAGGACGGATGCAGCGAAGTTCGGAGACATGGTTAGGAAGTTTATCGTCCGATACCTTCAGGGAAAATTCCGAAGCCTCGGAGAATCCACTAAAATCGTATTGACTAAGAACTTCTTCGACTACGATTTTGTTGTTCTTGAGCGTGCCAACGACGAGGGCGCGTACGGCCGCGTTGTTATCGCCACCGCGCATCTTGGTGAAGGTGACTCGGTAGTAAACGTAGTTGCGATCTTTTTCGGGATTCGATCCCTTGGCGGAGCAGACAATAGCTTCGCGAATAGGTTCTTTATCGCAGCTCGTTTTTACGACGTTCAAATCGACGAGCGGCGAAGAACCCAAAATGTGATCTTGTGCGGCCTTTTCGCCCATGACGAGTTCGTAAACCGTTTTACATTTTTCGGGAGAGGAGAAACTCACTTGATAGAGATGCTTCTGTCCCACTTCGATTCCGGACACCGTTCTTGTTCCGTCGGCACTTATAGCTTGATGACCGAGAACGAATTGAAGGTCCGCCAGCCTTTGGTATTGAGGAGCAAGAGCCGCTTGCGCGGTTGCCTGGAAAACAAAAGAGAGAGCAAGGACGTTGAGAATTTTAAAAGTCGGTTTCATGAAACTCCTTATTTAACGCTACGAATTATTTCTGGACCGAATATGCCCAAACCAATAATTCTAAACAAGAAAATAAAGAAGAAGAAAATGCGATTATGTAGTCAAAAGGCTACAAGTCGCCAGGCTTTTCTCTCGCCGAGGGCCTTCGCAAAGGAGCGTGACGGTTCACGTGGACTCATGATCGAATGATAAAAAATCACCTCGGCTTCAGGGAATTTTTCCGCAAACATCACGACGTTCTCGGGCTCGTTATCGATGAGCGCTCGCACGCTGAATTGGGCCTTTAGCTTCGCCGCAGCGATCGCCTTGAACTCGAGGTCATCCTGCTCGCGGGAGGGTTTCAGCCACAAGTGAGTCCGTTCTCCCATTGGAAAACCACAGCGTCGCAACACCTCGTGGGAACCGGCCTGCGCGCGATCACTGTCGCGGCCCGTGAGGTAGACGACGTGATAGCCACGCTCGTAGATACTGCGTACAAACTCCAACGCGCCGTCGTAAGGAGTATCGAATACGATATTCCGGCTCAGGAAGAATTCCACCGTCCAAAAATCACGAAAGGCGTTCCATAGAGATTTGGCTTCGAGTTGCGCCTCTTCCTGCGGCAAACCCTGTTCGCGAAATACATAATAAAACGTCTGCGCGATTCCGTAGCGCTGAATAGACGGAGTCAACGCGCTCCATGCTCTTATCCAGGCCTGGGGGAAATCTTCGCGCTGCCTTAGGAAACGCCACAGCACGCGTTTGTTTCGAGGCGCCGTACAAAAGAGAGTGGAGTCCAAATCGAAAACCCAGGCGGGAGGAGCACCCGCGAAATCGGTGGATGCGAGCGAGGGAGAGAGTCTCAGGAGTTCCTCGGTACCGACATCGACGAAGCGCTGTTTGTCGATCCAGGGATGATTGTAGTCACGAAATGCTTTTTCGTTCATAAGTATTTGATATTCCTAAATATAATCTAGCACCAAACCCCCCAAAAATCCTCAAGCGTTTTCCTTGGCCCTGTGGGAGTTTTTTGTTAGACCTACGCGGCAAATCGCAACGATCTGTTCTTCATTCACTAAGGAGATCCCGAATGAAACTCAATGGTTTTTTCACAACCGCTCTCTTGGCTGCAGCAGCCCTGTTCAGTACTAGCTGCGCCCGCAAAAAAGCAGAACTCGGATCGGCCGAAAATCCCATCAAGATGTACTTCGTTCCCTCCGTCGACGTGAAAGCCATCGAGGACAACACCAAGATCCTGAAGGGCTACCTTGAAGCCAACACTCCTTATAAATACGAGATCGCGATTCCTGCGAGCTTTGTCGCCGTCGTCGAAGCCATCGGCACCAACCGTGCCGATATCGCCGCCCTCAATACTTTTGGCTACCTCCTCGCTAACGAGCGCTACGGAGCCAACGCAAAATTGACCGTCATCCGCTTCGGCCTGCCGACCTACCAAGCTCAATTCATCGCCAAAGCCGACGGGCCCATCAAGACGCTCGCGGACATCGCGGGCAAGAAGATCGCATACGTGGATCCCGCTTCGACCTCGGGCTACCTACTTCCGCTCAAGGTCCTCAAGGACAAGAACATCACTCCTGCGGAATCGGTCTTCGCCATGCACCACGACGCCGTCGTTTCGATGATCTACCAAGGCCAAGTCGACGCCGGCGCGACCTTCTACTCGCCTCCAAGCGAAGGTAAAATCCAAGACGCACGCCGGCTGGTTCTAACCCAGTACCCCGACGTCGAAAAGAAGATCAAGATCATCGAACTCACGGAGTCGATCCCCAACGACCCCATCGTCTTTCGCAAAGATCTTCCTGCAGAAATCTCGACGAAGGTCGTCGCTGCCTTCGAAAATTTCATCAAGACCCCTGAAGGCAAGGACGCGTTCTACAAGCTTTACGGCGTCACCGATTTCAAGGTCGCCAAAGATTCCGACTATGACGGCGTCCGCGCAATGCTGAAAGCTGCCGGCGCTAACGCTGAAGACCTCGCCAAAGACAAAAAGTGAACGTTAACCCTTACGGAGACTCATGAGCCAAATCGCACAACCGATCCTGTCGATCCGGAACCTCGAGAAGACCTATCCGAACGGCGTGCGCGCCCTGAAGAAAGTGAGCTTCGACGTCAAACAAGGAGAGTTCCTCGTCATCATCGGACTTTCCGGATCCGGCAAGTCTACGCTGCTTCGCTGTCTGAACCGCCTTCACGATCCGACCGGCGGTGAAGTTCTTTTCGAAGACAAAGACGTCGCCACGGTCCAGGGCGAAGAGATCCGCAACGTGCGCAAGCACATGGCCATGATCTTTCAGCATTTTAATCTCATCCCCCGCCATTCTGTCATCTCGAACGTCCTCATGGGACGCCTCGGATACATGGGCACGATCAAGAGTTTCTTTGGGAAATTTTCCGCGCATGACCGCGCCCAAGCGAAGAAATATCTCGATCTCGTAGGCATCGGAAACAAAGCTCACATCCGCGCCGATCAGCTCTCGGGCGGTCAGCAGCAGCGGGTCGCCATCGCGCGTGCGCTCACTCAAGAACCCAAAATTCTGCTCGCTGATGAACCCGTCGCCAGTCTCG